>PXDN01000288.1 GCA_003566375.1 Opitutia bacterium | reverse complement strand
GGTGGTGTCCGTGCGGCCTCCCAACCACCAGGCATTGCCGCCCAGATCAAACCAGTCGTAGTCCTTGTAGTGGCCCAGCGCCGTCACCCACGGGACATTGCGGTTATTGACCCACTGATTGGCGAGGGGGACGTGGTCGTTGTTGTCGTTGGCATACATGACCCAGGCGGTGTGCCATTGCCGAAGATTGCTCTGGCAGACCGATTGGCGCGCGCTCTCACGCACGCTGCCCACCACTGGAATCAGGATGGCCGCGAGAATACCAATGATCGCAATCACCGTGAGCAGCTCGATCAAGGTGAATCCGCGGGCTCGAACAAGTTGGGCACGGGAGGCGTGCATGACAGGGACTGATTTGGGTTGGGAAATAAGATGCATCGTGATTTTGCCTGTAAGATACCAGGATCAATAAGTGAAGAAAATAGCCGGAAAGGGATATGGTTTAACAAAACCGCTTCTGGAGCCGACCCTCCAACGGGATCAAGGCCCGGAAGAAGGAGCAGGACTTCCGGGAAGCGGGTTTTCACTCCTGACGGCGAGGCGCTCCGCCGGACTCCCGCGCACAAACTGGCGGTATTCACGGGGGGAGATGCCATTGGCCCTCTTGAAAGCCCGGCTAAAGGTGTAGAGCGAGTCAAAACCACACTCCTCGGCGATCTGGGAAAAGTTCAGGTCCGAGTTGTGAATCAGCCCGCAGGCTTTGGCAATCCGGCTTTCCCGGATGTAATGTCCGACGCTAACCCCGAAATGTCGCCGGAAAAGACTCCGGAGATAACTTTCCGACATCTGCAAACTCCGGGCCAATTCACCCAAGGTAAACGGTTCCCCGATGTGGCTGAGCAGGTATTGGTGCACCCGGTCGACAAACACCTCGGCCTGCGTCTCATGGGGAGTGGTTTTGACGGGGGGCGGCCTCACCCGGCTCAGCTTGGTCAGTTCCTCCAGCAGAAGCGCGAACCGCAGGGCCAGGGGATTGTTGACACCATGCTGCTTGAATCCCCGCCGCAGGCTGCAATCCACCAGGCTCTCCACCAACCGCAAGGCGTCCGGAGTCAGGTCGAGGCGCACATTTTTCAAAGGCGCCAGACTGGCGGGATTATCCATTTCGAAGGTGACGAAGAGCCAGTTCAAGTCATCTTTCTCCAGGTTTAGGTAGTGATGAAACTGGTGCGGAAAAATGAGCACGGACTGCCCTTCCCCCAACCGGACAATCTGGCGGTCAATACCCACCGATCCAGGAGTTTGCAGGTTCACGATGAGGACAAAGCGGTGGTGATGGTCGAAAGCCTTGCGCAAGGTCCCCAGAATTTCCGGAGTGCGGCGCGCGAAAATGAGGATGTAATTGGGCAGGGAGAGTTCCGTATGGGCCACTCCCCCGTAGTAATCTTCCACCTGCGGAATCCGGGGTGTTTTCTTCTGAAGGATCGCCAAATTCACGGATAGTCGCTTCTGTTAAACAATCTTATCAAAGAGACGTTTTTTAACAATCAAGATTGGAGTAGTCTTGCAAGAACAATGAAAGAGTGTGCCACACAAGTCGGAATTGGATTGATCGGTTGCGGGGCGCGCCTGCGCAGCCTGGTGCGCGAACTGGTCAAGGTGTCGGACGCGGTCGAGGTCACCGCTGTTTTCGATCCCCTGCCCCAGGCCCGGGAAGCGGCCTTGCGGGAGGTCGGCGCCCGCGCGGCCAGTTGCTCCACGGTGGAAGAATTGGCGCGCCGCGAGGATGTCGATTGGGTTCTGGTCGGGTCGCCCAACTGCCACCACAAGGAGCACGTCCTCGCGGCCTTCGCCGCCGGGAAAGATGTTTTTTGCGAAAAACCGCTCGCCACGAATTTGGAGGATTGCCTCACCCTTCGCCACGCCTGGGAGGAATCAGGACAGCGGTTTTTCTTCGGATTTTGCCTCCGTTACTCTCCTCTCTACCAAAAGATCCATCAGCTTCTGACCGAACAAGTGATTGGCGGCATCGTCTCGTTTGAATTCAACGAAACGCTCAACTTCAACCATGGCGGCTACATTATGGGCAACTGGCGCCGCTGGCGCGAAATGGCCGGCACCCACCTGCTGGAGAAATGCTGTCACGACATCGACCTGGCGAACTGGCTCACCGGAAGTCTGCCCGTCCGGGCGGCGAGCTTCGGAGGGTTGAATTTTTTCCGCCCGGAAAACGCCCGCCACATGGAGCGGGTCGGCCAAAACAAAGAGGGGCAAAACGCTTACCAGGTTTGGCCGGATGCTTCCGGAACCAATCCATTTTCCTCGGATAAGACCGTAGTGGACAACCAGATTGCGATCCTGGAGTACGCATCCGGCGTCCGCGGCGCCTTTCACACCAACTGCAATGCCGGCATCCCCGAGCGGCGCTTCTACCTTCTCGGAACCGAAGGTGCCATCCGGGCCGATGCCCTTACGGGTAAGGTCGAGTGCAAACGGATCGGTTTCGATACTCCCACCCGGATTTTTGATTGCACCGGGGAAGGCGGGCATCACGGGGGAGACCGGAAACTGGTCGCCGACCTCCATGCCTGCATGGTGGCGGGTGCTTTGCCCGCCATCGCGGTGGAACAGGGAATCGAGGCGGCCATCGCCTGTTTCGGCATCGACGCCGCGATGGATTCCGGGACGGTGTTCGACCTGCACCCGCTCTGGACCGAGGCCGGCATTGATCCCGCGAAACCGCTGGAAGACCGACTTGGCTCCGGTTCCGCTCCCGCCCAATAACCCGCGGACCGGTTTGGCCCTCAAAAAAAGTGGTCCCAAGATATCCCGGGACCACTCAACCTTGTGGGAAAATACGATTCAACTACTGGTTTGTCCGCACTCTGAAAAATTCCCGCTCTTTGGTCCGGGTGGAGGTGAACAACCGATACAACTGCCCGTTCCCCAGAATCCGGCTGCCAAAATTCTCCCAGTTGACCAAGTCGTCGGAAGCCTGGATCTGGTAAACCACCCCAACTTCGGTTTCGAACTCCAAATCAACCGCCTGGAAAATATCGAGGCTGCCGGGAACCGTCACATCCTCAATGGCGCGTCCGTGGAAAGAAACTTCATCCAGCATGGTCCATACGAATGCGAAAACCCTCGGCAAACCGATCCGGCCACCGCAACCGGAAAATCGCTTTTCCAAACTTCCGATCAATTCCGCAACACCCCCCCTACAAGCGGGGCCTTGACGCGGCGGTCGCTCAAGGGTCGGGGGCGGGCGAAAATCCAAACGCGGCCAGCGCCTCCCGGGTTTCCTCCAGCGGCAGGCCGGTCACGTTGGAGATCGAACCGTCGAATGTTTCGATGATCCGTTCGCTGGCGTTTTCCTGAATGCCGTAGGCGCCGGCTTTGTCCAAGGGGTTAACTTTTTGAAAATAGTCGGCGATGACCTCGTTGGTGAGCGGCTTGAAGGTGACCCGCGATTCCACGACCCTCTCCAAGCGGCCGGGAGGGCGCGGTCCGATGACGGCCAGGCCGGTGAAAACCTGGTGGGTCTTGCCGGACAACCGGCCCAGCATGGTCCAGGCTTCGTCCAGGTTGGCCGGTTTGTTGAGGATTTGTCCGTCAAGGCAAACGGTGGTGTCGGCGGCCAGGATCACCTGGTCAGGGTGGCGGCGGGAAACCGCTTCGGCCTTGAGCCGGGCGTTGTGCAGCACCATGGCATCCGGGCTCAGCCCGTCGCCCAAATGCTCGTCCACTTCGGCCGGCACAACCGTGAAAGGAAGCTCCAGTTTCGACAGCAATTGAAACCGGCGCGGGGAAACCGAGGCGAGTATCAACGGCATCATGACAAAACTCCCGTCATCGTTTTCCTTTTCAACGAAGCCCCGGCACGACCTCTTCCCGGGCGGTCTGCTGATCGGCGAGCAACAGGCGGACATCGCCTTTGCCGCGGGCGTATTCCAAGCGGGCCAGATTGAACTGGTGCACCGCCTCCACGTAGGTGTCCTCGGTTTGGGCGAGACGGTTTTGGGCATCGATGATTTCCCGGTTGTCGGCCACTCCCTGTTCGAAACGGATGCGGGCGAGCCGGATTTCCTCGTTGGCCAATTGCACGCTTTTTTGAGCCACGTTGATCTGGGCCAACCGGGAGCGCAGATCGTTCCAGGCCTGCAACAGCTCGGCGGAAATTTCCTGTTCCAGATCGCGGATGCGCAACTCGCTGGACCGGATCCGGGAGATCGCCTGCCGCCGGTTTGAGGAGATGCGGTAGCCCTCGAACAACGGCATGGTCAGGGCAACGCCGACCGTCCAGGCGGTTTCCCGGCTGGTGTCGAAAGCGTCCGGGCTCACGTAGCCGTAATCGCCAAAAGCGCGGATGGCCGGAAACCGTTCCCAGCCGGCCGCGCGGCGTTCGAGTTCGTTCTGGGCGAGGCGGGCGCGGGCGCTCCGGTATTCGGGGCGGTCGGGAAACACATTTCCGGCTTCGACATCGGGTTCGGCGCCTTCCAGGCGGCGGTTGGCGGTGTAATCCCGAACCTCCAACGACCTCTGCAAATCGAGGTTCAGCAGCCGTTTCAAGAACAGTTCGCTTTGGTAAACCAGGTTTTCCTGCTGAAGTTTGGCCTGTTCCTCAATGGCGAGCTGCACCTCCGCGCGGGTGACGTCGATTTGAGTCGCCACCCCGGCGTCCAGTTGGTTTTGGGCGAGTTCCAGCAACACCTCCCCGCGCACGATGTTGGATTCGATCACGCGAAACCGTTTCAGGTTGCGGAGATGGATCAGATAAATCTCGGCGGTCGCCCGCATCACCTCTTGGGTGACCAGAGCGGCTTCCTCTTTGGTAATGTCCACCCCGGCCTTGGCGGCTTGGTAACTGGCGATGAGAAACGGATCGATCAGCGGGACGCTCCCGGCCAGGCGGGCGTCAAACCGGTTGGCGGGCGGCGGTTGGCCGGCGCCCCCGGTGTCGAAGCCGCGCCCGATGTTGGCGAATTGGCTTCGTGTCTGCACCACCTCGAGATTCACCTCGGGCAGGAGCGGCGAGCGCTGGCGGCGGACGGCGGCCAGCGCCTCCTCCACCGCCTCGCGGTTGAGAAGCACCCGCAGGTTTTCCCGTTCAACCCGGGCGAGGGCCTCGCCCATGGACAATTCAATCGGTTCGGCCGCCGTGGGCGCCGCGCAAACGGTGAACGCCGTCAAGAGGAGGCGGGTCGCTTTGAAAAATGTTGATCGGTTCATGTGAAATCTGGAATCGCGGATGGAAATTCCGCATTGTTTGCCAATGAATTGAAATGTAAACCGCTTTCGGGATCGAAACTGTTCAGCCGGCCACCTCACCCGGAATTTGCTTGGCACGCAGGAGTCCGTGGGCGCTGGAATGGCCGGTCATTTTCACCATCAATCGGTCGAAAAGAATGTAAAACACCGGCACCACAAACAACGTCAGGATGGTCGCAAGCCCGAGGCCGCCGACGATGACAATGCCGAGCGGATTGCGGGTCTCCGCTCCCGCTCCGGAAGCCAGGGCCAGCGGCATAACCCCGCAAATGGTGGTGATGGCGGTCATCAGAATCGGACGAAACCGCAACGTCGCCGCCTCAAACGCGGCGTCAAACGCTTTCCTCCCTTCGATTTGAAGTTGGTTGGCGAACTCCACGATCAGGATACCGTTCTTCGCAACCAGCCCGATCAGCATGATCAGGCCGAACCGGGAAAAGAGATTGTCGGTCAGCGGATCTCCCCAAAACCGGCTGGCGTAGAGAATGGCCAGTCCCCCCGAAATCGCCAGGACCACGCCGGAGAAAATGGTCAGCGGATGCACCCACGATTCAAACTGGGCGGCCAGCACCAGAAAGGCGAAAACCAGGGCCAGCCCGAAAAGAAACAAAGTAGCCCCTTCGCTCTCCACAAACTCCCGGCTCACCCCGTCCCAAGAATAGGAAAGCCCGGGAGGGAGGTCGGCGGCCAAACCTTCCAAAAAGGCCACCCCGTCGCCGATGGTGTTGCCCTCGGCCATCTGCGCCACCACGTTGACCGCCCGCAGGCGGTTGAAATGGGGATAATTTTCCGGAATCAGCGATTCCCGGAAATCAACCAGATTGCCCAACTGCACCAACCCGCCCCGCGGCGAACGGACATGAATCCGGTTGATGTCGGTGGGAGTCACCCGGTCGGAATCCTCGACTTGGACAATCACTTCGTATTGATCGTTGCCCCGCTTGAACTGCGTGACCTCGCGCCCGCCGAGCAAGGTTTCCAAGGTGGCCGCGACTTCCGCCACCGGGATTTCCAAATCGGCCGCCCGCCGCCGGTCGATGATCACGTCGATCTGCGGCTTGTTCCTTTCCGGATCGACGCGGGGGCGCACAAACAGACCGCTCTCCCGCATCTTGTTGACCAATTCCCCGGCTTCATCGAAAAGCTGGTCAAACTCCTGGCCGAGCAATACAAAATTGATGTCCTGCCCCGCCCCGCGCTGCCCCAGCGGACGGACCGGCACCGGAAACGCCATGCCGCCGGTGATGGTTTGCCCGTAGCGCCGCGCGACCTCGCCCACGACCTCCTGGGTGGATCTCTCCCGCTCGGACCAGTCGGCCAATCCGGTGAACATCAACCCTTGGTTTCCCAGTCCCGGCGCGCCGAAACTGAAAGCGGAGATGCTGAAGTTGCGCACCACTTCCGGAATGTCTTGGACGATCTCCTCCATGTCGCGCACGTAGGCTCGCGTGTAGTTCGGCGTGGCGCCCTGGGGCCCCCGGAAGAAACTGATGAAAACGCCGCGGTCCTCCAGCGGCACCAGCTCGCGCTGCAAATGCGGGTAACAGAAAAAGCCGGCCGCCCCGAAAACCGCGGCCCCGCCCAGCACCAGCGCCCGTTGCGACAAGGCCCCCCGCAACAGGGCCGCATAGGCCCGGTTGGCCTTGACGAAGGCGGGTTCCGTCCACCGGTGCAGCCATGATTCGCCCGCGTGGTTGGGACCGGGATTTTTCAAGTGGCGCGAGCAAAGCATCGGCGTCAGGGTGAGGGCGATGAAGCTGCTCACCCCCACGGCCAGCGCCAAGGTGATGCCGAATTCAAAAAACAAACGCCCGGTCGATCCTTCCTGAAACGCCACCGGGATGAAAACCGCGATCAGACTCAACGTGGTTGCGATGATGGCAAACGCCACCTGGCGGCTTCCGTGAAAAGCGGCCTTCAGCGGCGGTTCTCCCTCTTCAATGCGCCGGTAAATGTTTTCCAACATAACGATGGCGTCATCGATGACCAATCCCACCGCCAGCACCAGGGCCAGCAGGGTGAGAATGTTGACCGAAAACCCGAACAGCCGCATGAAGAAAAACGTCGCCGTGATCGAAACCGGCACCGCGATCAACGGGATGATGGTGGCCCGCGCGTTGCGCAGAAAAAAGAACACCACCAGAATCACCAGGGTGAAGGCGAAGAACAGCGTTTTGTAAACCTCCTTGACCGATTCCCGCACGAATTGGCTGCGGTCCACCGCCAATTGCAGCGTTACCCCATCGGGCAGCTGGGCCTGAATTCGGGGCAAGGTGGCCCGCACATGGTCGGAGACTTCCAGCACGTTCGACTGCGATTGCCGCACCACCCCGAGTCCGACCGATTGCCGACCGTTGAAATAAGTTCGGGTGCGGTAATCTTCGGAGCCGACTTCAACCCGCGCCACGTCCGAGAGCAAAATCTGGGTTTCCCCGCGCGTGGCCAGCACGACTTTTTCGAACTCAGCGGGGGTGTTCAAATCCCCCAGCAAACGCACGGGAAACTCGGCCCGTTCCGACTCGATCCGGCCCCCGGGAATCTCCACGTTTTGTTCCCGCAGCGCCCCCTCCACGTCGGCCGGAGTCAACCCGTGGGCGGCCAACCGGCTCGGGTCGAGCCAAACCCGCATGGCGTAGCGCCGCTCGCCGCCAATGATGATGTTGCCCACCCCGGGCAGGGTTTGCAGCAAGCGTTTGCCAAACCGGTCCGCGAATTCGGTCAACTCCATGCGGGAGTAGTCATCGGAAAACAGGGTGATCCACATGAACGGGCTCGAATCGGCGTCGGTTTTGCTTACCTGCGGTTCCCGCACCTCGGTGGGCAGCCGCGCCCGCGCCCGGCCCACCCGGTCGCGCACGTCGTTGGCCGCCTCATCGACGTTGCGGCTGAGATCAAACTCGATGTTGATCTGGGAAACCTGTTCCCGGGAAACCGAGCTGAGCAAACGGATGCCGTCGATGGTGGCCAGTTGTTCCTCCAGCGGATCGGTCACCCTTGACTCCACCACCTCGGCGGAAGCGCCAGGATAGGTGGTGGTGACGGAGACGACCGGCGAATCCGTGTCCGGATACTCGCGCACCGGCAACGCGCGGAACGAGAGCAGACCGACCAAAACCAACAACAGACTGACAACCGTGCAAATGACCGGCCGGCGTATGGAAACTTCGGATAAGATCATAACCGGTGCTCCCCGTTGGGAAGGATCCGCATCGGAACCGGCTCCAGGGGAGCACTCGTGAAAAGAGGGAGCGCGCCAACTCCGGCCGCCACCACCCGGTCTCCCTCCCTTACCGGATTTTCGGAATCCGGTAAAATCTCCACCCGGCCGCGTTCGCGGATTCCGAGGGCAACCGGTCGCAAAACGGCGGAATGCCCGCCCTCCCCGTCCGGCTCGACCACCACCACGAAGTAGGTTCCCTCACGGGCGAGAATAGCCGACTCGGGAACGGCGAGCGTGTTGTCTTTCTCCGCCAGGACGAGTTCAACTTCAATAAACGTTCCCGGGCGCAGACCGCTGTTCACTCCTCCGGCTAACGCTTTGACTTCAATGGAACGGGTGGACCGGTCGATGGATGAGCTGACAAAATAGACCTTGCCCTCCACCACCGCCGCGCCCTCCCGCATGGAGGTTCGGGCCAGCACGGGCGAATCCATGCCCACCCGCCCGGCATGCCGTTCGGGCACGGTGAATTCAATTTTCAGGCTGCTCAGGTCGTCGATGCGGGTGATCACGTCATCCGGCCCCACCATGTCACCCGGGGAAACCAAGCGGGTGCCAACCACGCCGGCAAACGGCGCCCGCACGGTTGATCTTTCCTCCCGCACCCGCAGGAGATCGAGTTCGGCCTGGACTCTCTCATACTCGGCCAGCGCCCGGTCGCGTTCCGCCTGCGGAATCGACCGTGTTTCCAACAGCGCGTCGGACCGGGCCAGCGTTTGCCGGGCCAGTTCCAACCGCACCACCGCTTCGCGGATCTGGGCGCGAACTTCCCGGTCGTCCAACCGCAGCAGGGGCTCCCCTTCCCCGACCGCGGCTCCCTCGCGGAACGTCACCTCGCGGATCACCCCCGTGATTTCGGGCCGAATCTCCGCCGATTCATTAGCCGCGATGGAGCCCACCACCCGCAGGGTTTCCCGCAAATCGACGCGCTCGATCCCGGTCACCTCGACCCGCTGCGCGCGGGCGGGCGGCGGCCCGCCCTCCCCCTCCGGAGAACCGCAACCGACCATCAGCAGCGGCCAGGCCAACGCAACCACCCGCAAACCGTGTAAATGAAAAATCCTCATGAAAAAACCTCACATAAGCCCGGCATTTCGCGCGGGCCTTCATCCGTTAGCGCAAGAACGACTACCGCGCAAGAACCCACCGCAAAACAATTCAACCGGCTTATTCGGCGTGGCTTCCTCTCACCGCAGTTTACGGGCAAACGGGCGTCACCGATTTGAAAAAACCTAACAAAATACACAAGCCTGATTGCCATGGGTTTATATGGGCTCGTCATGAACGTCACCATGGAAAAATGGAAGATTGCGGTCCGTGGAATGTCGCCCAAAGCAACCTTTGACATCGTCGGGCTTCTCGCCGGGAACCCGTTCATCACCGCCATAAAAGCCGAAACGGCTTTGAACGTGTCTTACAATACGGTCAACCGATCTTAGGCCGCATTGAAAAAGAGCGATCAAAGGGGGGCCGCATGCAAAACGACTTGCCAAAAAATCAAAACTCGGCCTTCTGACACCTCCCCCGCCTCACGTTCCGCCTCAGACCAGTTCTTTGTTCAGCGCCCGTTCGACAAGTTTGTTCAAGGAAACTCCCTCTTTGGCGGCGCGGAGAGCGGCTTTCCTGTGGGACGCCGGAGAAATACGCGCGTTGAAAGAACCTTTAAACGGTCTTTCGGGTTTGATGCCGCCCTTCCTGCAATCGTCGAGATAATCCTCTACCGTCTCGACAAATGCCTGTTTCAATTCCGCCACGTTGTTTCCCTGATAGGTGAGAAGCGAACGGATAAACAGAACCTTCCCATACAGGCAGTCGTCTTCGGCGCTATATTCGACGCTGCCGGCAAATCCTTTATGTTGGAGATAATCGCTCATATATGTCCTTCCTGATCCAAATGCTTCCTGACTTCCCGAAGTTAATACTGCTTTACGGTTCTTTGGGGATGAGGCTCGTGCAGACTGATCGCGATCCCGCTGCCGGTGTGGATAAACTTGCGTCGCGAGCCGCCTGTCATTCCGCCGGACTTCTGCTCATATCCAAACGCTTGCAAAAGAGCCACCATCTCCGTCCATTCGAATCGACGGGACTATTCAATAACCGCTGAACCCGTTTATCTCGTTTAGCCACTGTGCAACTAAAATTAGTTCAACCGACCCTGCCTGTCAAGCCTCGACCGCGACCACGAGTTCATGTGGAAAAGTGCCGTCAGGATCAACAGCGGGAAGGGGTCACTCAGCCGGAAGGGGTCCAGCCGGAAGGGGTCACACAGCCGGAAGGGGTCAGCCGGAATGGGTCATGTCTTGACTTTTGATTCTGCTGAAAAACTCCATCGGGATTTGAGCGGGTCTTCCCGCGAGAGCTTACTCCTGCTTTTCCTTCTTCTTTGGAGCTCGGGTTTT
>PXDN01000231.1 GCA_003566375.1 Opitutia bacterium | reverse complement strand
GGCAAGAGCAGATTCTATAAACTCCATGTGGACCGGCCGGTCTGTCAGTGAGCGTTCGATCCGCATCCGGGTTTGCCATTGCTTCCCAAGCCGGACGGGTGACAGATTGGAGCCATGAAACCCGTGAAATCCATGGCCGACAAAATGCCGGTTGCCATATTTGAAAATGCGAACGCGGCCGGACGCGCGGCGGCGGCCCGGGCCTCCCGTATCCTGACCAACGCCGTTCGCGACAACGGCGCCGCGCGGGTGATCATCGCCACGGGGAATTCGCAAATTCCGTTTATCACCGCTTTGCGCGAAGAGACAGCCGTTCCGTGGAAAAACATCACCGTGTTTCACATGGATGAATACGTCGGGATTTCCGCCGACCATTCCGCGTCGTTCCGCCGCTGGCTGCGCGAGCGGGTGGTGGAGCCGTTCGGCCCGGCGACCATGCATTACCTCAACGGTGAGGCGGAGGACATCGGTGACGAATGCCGCCGCTACGAGGCATTGTTGAAGGAGGCGCCCATTGATTTGGTCTGTCTCGGCATCGGTGAAAACGGCCACATCGCGTTCAACGATCCGCCGGTCGCCGATTTCAACGACCCTGTTTTTGTGAAAAAGGTGGAGTTGGACGAAGCCTGCCGCCGCCAGCAAGTGGGGGAGGGCCATTTCTCCTCCATGGACGACGTGCCGACCCACGCGCTTTCCCTGACCGTGCCCGCCTTGCTTTATCCGGACAACTTGCAAGTGGTGGTGCCGGAGGCCCGCAAGGCGGAGGCGGTGCGCCAGGCTTTGCGCGGTCCGGTTTCGACCGATTGCCCGGCCAGCATTTTGCGAACCTGCTTCAAAGCCCGCCTCTTCCTCGACGCCGAAGCCGCCTCGTTGCTCGACTGATCCGGGTGAAAAAGGGCGAAGACCGCCCCTGTGAAGCGTGCTTTCATTTTTTGTTGCGCGCTGGCACTTTTAGGGTGACCTGATTTTTTCGATTTCCTGCGTAAAGTGGCTGCCCGATGCTTTTCTATTTTCCTAACAGGCGTGCTCCAAAAAACTGTTCCAGCCCTTGGCTTCCGATGATGGATTCCCGAAACACGGTTTCTTCAAGTTCTCCCATCCGCGGCAAAATGCCACCGGATCGGGGCTCGCACAGTTTATAGGCGTCACCCGGAGCGGGTGTGAAAAACTTGCCGTTGGTCGTGTCGATGTAGAGTCGCCCGGCCTCGGAAGGCGGCCTGGACCGAACAAATGATTTTGCATCGCTCAAGCTCCTCGTCCAGTGCGCATGCAGATCAGCCAGTTGAACATCCGGAGTCAGGATCAGTCGATCCAAGTCCCGCTGCTGAATTTTTCCCTTTCTTGAAAGTAGTCCGAGCAGCATGTCGGGATTCATCCCAGGATCTTTACCGACCGCGGCCCAAACCATTGCCCCGAGAGTGATGAATTTCGTGTCCAGATAAAGGGTGTCCAACCAGTCGCGTGGTTCGTCACGCCCTCCGAGGGCCAGCACTTTATTCACGGCCAAGTCAACCGGATGCAGCACATGGCCGATCCCTTCAAGGGAGATCGTGGGCATAAACCGCCAGGCCGAATCGTGCGCCCAATCGATCAAAACACTTTCTTCACTCAGTGCCACCCGTGCGCGGATGAATCCAGGCTGTGAAAGGAGTAGCTTGATCGAAAAACGCGCCTTTTCAAGAGCCGCACGATCTTTCTCAAACGCCGCCGCCACAGCTGCTTCGTTGTCGTGAAAAAAATCCAGATCACTGCTGTAACGGATGGATTCGGGGGACGACTGAATCGCGGAGGCGCCTGCGAGATGGCTTGCTTCACTCCGGTTTTTCCAGATTGCGGCAAAAACCGCTTTTTGGAGGTCGGTTAACGGCACAATCTGGACGCAGCCTCCCAACCCGCGCGGCCTCCGTTTTCCCGAAGTTTTCGCGCTACCCAGTCAATATCGTCGCGACCGATGCCCAAATCCCCCGGCGCGTTCCAAAAGCAACGATCATGGAACATCCGATAAAGCCGCCGTGCCTCCCGCACCCGCACCATCTCACGCGCTTGGTCTGGAGTAAGCGACCGCCGGCTGCGTCGTCCGCCCTTTCGACCGATTTCACTGAAATAGGATTTTAGTTGTGCATTCATCGTCTTCCATTGTTCAGTCAAACCTAAGCAGCTTATGATGTCAAATGGGATCGCGGCTTGAATCATGCGTTGCCAGACCTGCCGCTTGAGTCGCTGCGTGGTCGCCTTATTTCATCAAATGGGATTTGATTTCGATTCCGAATCCATGCCGATCCCGATTTCGATTTTGATCAGCCGGCGGTCAAGCAAGAGGAGGCGCGGACGAATCTTCGTCTCCGCGCAAATCGAAATAAATGATCGAAGGGTCGCAGTCGAAGAGGAAAGGGGATCGGGTTTGAGAAGAACGGGATGCGAAAATTTCCAAAAATCCAGTTGACGCTTCAATGGCGGCCCCCTTTTGTTTCCTCTTCTCCTTGGCGAGATAGCTCAGTTGGTAGAGCAGAGGACTGAAAATCCTTGTGTCCCCGGTTCGATTCCGGGTCTCGCCACCACTTTTGAAAAGCCCGTAAATGTAATAACTTACGGGTTTTTTTATGTCCGGAAAAAGGGTGAAATACCAGCAAAATGTAGAGTGGGATTTTTTTCTTCCGTACCGTGGCGAAATGGGAAAGTGCGCTTACTTTGAGCACCATGAGTGATTCCAAGGAAAATACTTCCGCTCCCGTGGTGGTCTGGTTCCGTCAGGATTTGCGGGTGGATGACAACCCGGCATTGGCGGACGCGGCAAAAGCGCATGGAGGCGTGATCCCGGTTTTCATTATGGAGGAAGCTGGCGAAGGTCCGTTCGCATCTTGGGGAGGCGCGTCCCGCTCGTGGTTGCACCATTCGCTCACGGCCCTCGCCGAAAGTTTGGAGGCGCTCGGCTCGCGGTTGATTTTGCGGCGGGGCGAGCCAAGGGAAATCATTCCCGCGATTTTGCGGGAGACCAAGGCGGACGGTGTGTATTGGAACCGTCGCTACGAACCGCATTCCATCAAAACCGATTCCCGGTTGAAGGAAACCCTGCGCCGGGATGGCTTCACGGCCAGGAGTTTCAACGCTTCCCTGCTGTGGGAACCGCTGGGAATTCGCAACAAAAGCGGGGAGCCGTTCAAGGTGTTCACCCCGTTTTGGAAACACTGCCGGCAAATCGAGGTGGAGCCCCCGGTCAAAGCCCCCGCCTCCTTGCCCGTTCCAGCCACCTGGCCGCGGAGTGACCGGCTGGACGAGTGGGCATTGCGTCCCCGCAAACCGGAATGGGACCGGGGCTTTTACAAATTATGGACTCCCGGGGAAACCGGGGCTGTCGCCCGTTTGCGGAAATTTGCCGGGGAGACGGTCGCGTCGTATGGGAAAAACCGTGACTTGCCCGCCGATGCAGGAACCTCGCGCCTCTCGCCCCACCTGCACTGGGGAGAAATCGGGCCGAGACAAATTTGGGCGGAGTTCAAAGCGGCGGCGGACTCAAAGCCCTCCTCCGCCTCCGGTGTGGAGGTCTATTTGCGGGAAATTGGCTGGCGGGAGTTTGCCCACCATGTGCTTTTTCATTTTCCCGACACCCCGGTTGAGCCGCTGCGGCCCGAGTTTGCGGAGTTTCCATGGAAATCGGACGCCGCCCTCTTGCGCCGCTGGCAAAAGGGGCGGACCGGCTACCCGATCGTGGACGCCGGCATGCGGGAGTTGTGGCGGACCGGATGGATGCATAACCGGGTGCGCATGATCGTCGGCTCGTTTTTGGTCAAACACCTGCTGCAACCCTGGCAAGAGGGCGCCGCTTGGTTTTGGGACACGCTGGTGGACGCCAACTTGGCCAACAACACGATGGGGTGGCAATGGACGGCGGGTTGCGGGGCCGACGCCGCGCCCTATTTCCGGATTTTCAATCCGATGTTGCAGGGAAAGAAATTCGATCCGGAAGGTGAATACGTCAAGCGGTGGGTTCCCGAGTTGGCAAAGCTCTCCGCCGACACCATTCACGAACCGTGGACCACATCCGCCGATGATTTACTGAAAGCCGGCGTGACGCTGGGGACGGATTATCCTCTGCCGGTAGTCGATCACGCCCAGGCCCGGAAGAAAGCGCTGGCCGCTTTCGAGGATGTCAAAAAGAGTTGAGCCCCAGACGGCTTACCCCGCGCCCGAAAGGGCCCGGAAAACCCGTCCCAAAATCGCTATGAACAAAACCAGACCGAGCGCGACAAAGGCGAACGTGGCCAAGGGGGCTATTTTCGAGAGGGTTTTTCCTTTCGCCGGATCGATTTCCTCTTCGTCCTCCTCTTTCCAGGAAAACTCTTCTTCCTCGTCGTCCTCCGGTTTCCATCCCATGTTGCGGCTCCCGTGGTGTCAGCTTTGAAACAGTGAGGCGGGATTCCCGGTGGGTGGCAGCCCCCGCCCGCCGGTGAAGGTTTCGCGGAACCCGGTTTTTTCCCAACGCCGCAATCGATACAAGGTGGCAAAAGGGAAATCCGGCACCGCGCCTCCTTGGCCGCCGACGACCTCGCCGCCGCGGCGCACGTTGTCCATCAACCAGCCCGGCATGCGCAGGTGATAGGGGTTGCGCCGCACCTCGCCTTCGTGAAAGGAGAGCGCGGTCAACAGATCGGTGGTGTCGCGTGGCGTGATCCCGACCATCAGGTTGGGGC
Source organism: Opitutia bacterium (assembly GCA_003566375.1). GTDB lineage: Bacteria > Verrucomicrobiota > Verrucomicrobiia > Opitutales > T3Sed10-336 > T3Sed10-336. The sequence goes on along the minus strand of PXDN01000231.1, from coordinate 6,183 downwards.
CCTTCATGGCGCCCCAAAACTCGGTTTCCACCGCCCAGCAGGAAACATCGCCCAGTTTTTTCAGCGCTTCGACCACCAGGTGGTGGGTGCCGATGTGGGTGGTGTTGAAATCATCGTCGTGGGGAAAGAACAAGGCTTCGGCCGGGTGTTCGCGCAGAATCGAAGCCACCCGGTCCACCGCCGCGTTCCAATTGTCCGGATCGGCCTTGCGGCCCGCCGGATTGATTTTCTCCAAGCCGTTTTCCCGGGTTTGCACCAGTTCAAATCCAATGTGGGCGCAGGCCCGGCGCAGCTCCTCATACCGGGCCGCCTGCCGCTCTTTCAGGCTTCCCTGGGTGACGGCGACATTGATGACGCGGCGCCCGCTTTCGCGCATCAGGCGCAGGGGCAGGCCTCCGATGATGACCTCGTCATCCGGATGCGGGGAGAATATCAACACGGCGGGAGCGTCACTTGGAAGGCCCGGCCGGGGCAGGGGAGAAAACCCGCCCAAGGGAAGGTGTTTCCCTTCCTCAAAGAGGCGGACCATGCCTTTTACAAAATCGTGATACGGATTCATCAGGCGGAGGCGGTTTGGGGCAACACCGGGAGACTGGCGGCGGCCATGGCCTGGCCGTGGCGCTTTTCCTTTTCCCCCGGGATGTGGTATTTGATCTTTTGAGACAAATCCGGAAACTCCGTGTCGAGCACCTTGCGGGCGTTTTGAAGAACGATTTCCCCGCCCGGGCCGCTGGTCACCCGTCCGAGAATGAGGAGGAAACGAAAATCGTAAAAGTCGGCGTAGTGGGCGATGCCATAGCCGAGACAAGTTCCGATGGTTTCGTAGATGCGGCGGGCGCGGGGGTCATCCTTCTCCATCAGTTTCTGGACCTCAATCAGCTTTTCCGGCAACGGCATGCCGGAGGGCAAGTCGATCCCGGCGGGTCCGACCAGGCGGCCAACACCCTGTTGGGAAAAATACTGCACGCCGCAGCCGAAATCTCCGGACCACTCGTCAACCGCCGCGTTCGGGTTGTAGTCGATGGGGGCAAAGGCCAACTCGTTGAGCCAGGAAGTGATGTTGCCATCGGGATTCACGTAACCGACCGCTTCGCTCGACCCCATGGCCAATCCGAAAACGGCGTTGTCGTTGAGGGCCATGGCACCCGCCAGGGCGGTGACTTCCCCGTCGTTGACGACCTCGAAGGGAATGCCGTTCCAGGCCTGTTGCAGGTCGAGAAACAGCGGCTTCACTTTTTCGCGAAAGAGATCATCCGGCACGCCGCGAAACAGGGAGGCGACTTGCACGCGGTTGTTGACATAGACTCCGGCGGAGCTGCCCCCGATGGCATCGACGCGGGGCATTTTGGCGGCGGCCCGTTTCAGCCCGTCCATGATCTCGTCGAAATGCCATTGCGGATCGTTCTGGTTGCGGGGATCCCACGGGGTTTCTTCGCTGAAAACCGTTTCGCCGTCGATCACCGCGGCCACCTTGCGGTCGCTGGCCCCGAGGTCAAACCCGATGCGGCACCCCTCAAGGTGGCGGCCGAGTGGCGTGGTGGCTTCTTTTTCGGGGGGGAGTTGGTCTTCTTGCGCCAGCACGACTTCGAACGGGGTTTCATAAATTTTTTCGCCCATGATGGACGCGTCGAAACGACCGGTGGCGGTTTCGCGGTAATGCCGTTGCAGGCGCGCTCCGAGTTCGCGCGGGCCGCAAAAGTGGATTTTCGCCCCGCCCCGCGACCAGAGGAGGAATTTCAACAATCTTTCCAAGTATGGGAAATTTTGAGGCGCGCGGGCGTCGCTTTCGGCAAAGACCTCCGTGGTGTGGCGGGAGACCGATCCTTCGTTCCGCTGCAAGGCCAGGTGGACCGTCACGCCGTGGCCGCTTGCGCGAACCGCTTCCTGAAAGGCGCGGTTGGCCAAAACGGCCGGACGAAAACCGGGGTCGAGTTCAGGCAGGAGCTTGGGCTCAATAAGTGGAAGACCGTGCAAGTTGTTCATAATGAATAAAAGAAATCGGAACGACCCATGGAAACCAGCAATAGCGGGGATCAGGAAGCGCCCGGGTGGTTGTCGCGGGCGTAGTTGGCCACCGCGTTAAAGATTTGGGCCGCGAAAACCGCGACCGTCACCAACAGACTCTGCAATTCCGCGTCGGTGAAATGGATTTTCTCTCCCTCGCGGAAAACCTTGTGTTGGGTTTCCAGTTCCTTGATTTGCCGTTGCAGGTCCAGGGTTTGGTCACCGGCGGGGGCGGCTTTGAGTTCCAGCGGCAGCTCTTTTTGCTCGTCGAGCTGCGGCTCCCGCACGATGCCGCCCTGTTGGGCAAGGGCCTGGATGGCGAATCCCATTGAGGTGATGGTGTCTTCCAGCTCACTCATGATGCCGTAGTTTTCCTCCAGCAGGTTGAACTTTTTGTCGAGCTGCGACTGGATGAATTCCTGCTGGGCCTGTTGGAATTTCTGCTGCGCCTCCTGGTTCATTTTGCCGCCGTATTCCTTGTTGGTTTTCACCACCGCGAGGAAGAGGTGCGCGTTGTTGAGGCAATTGACCGCGAGATTGATGGAGTCGTTGACAATCTGATTGGAGAGCAGATCGCGCGCGTAAGCCTGCATCTGCTCAAAATTCTGGTGGGCCTGCGGCAGCACTTTCACGCGGGTGGCGGCGATGCGGTCCTTGTAGGCATCTTCGGTCGCGGCCCCGCGGGAGGCCAGGTTGAAGGCCAGCATGTCGAGGTGGCGCTGGACGCCGGCCATGAATTGCCCGGCCAGTTGTTGGAGATTGAGTTCCCGGGGTTGGCCGGGAGGCGGTGGATTCGGTTGTTGAGACATGAATAATGGATCGAAGGAAGCCGCGCGGTTTCGCCGCGGCAATGGTGTTAGAAAAAGAGGGGCATACCCTGAAATCGAGCCGAAAAACCGGTTTTTCCCCGGCAGGTCGGCCATTCCACTTGCCCGCAAACTTCCATGGAATCACCCCGGACCGCTTTACATCAACGTAAAAGCGAATAAAGACCCGCATGTCCAAATCATCAAAAAAAAGCGCGTTAATCGGCGGTGTTTATGGCGGAATCGGGCGGGCTCTGGCCCGGCGTTTGCTTTATCAGGATTGGCGGGTCGCCGGATTCGGCCGCGATCCGGACAAGTTGGAGGAAGTGAAAGGGGAGCTTGACGGCCTTGCCGTCCACCAAGCCGACGCGACGGATCCGGACGAAATGAAATCGGTTTTCAAGAAGGCGGCGGAAGAGCCCGGGGGCGGGGACGCGTATATTCATTGCGTGGGTTCGGTCTTTCTGAAAGCGGCCCATTTGACCTCGCCGGATGAATGGCGGGAAGTGATGGCGAAAAACCTTGATTCGGCCTTTTATGCTCTCCGCGCGGGCATTCCGCTCATGCGGGGCGAAGACGGCGGCGTGTTCCTATTTTGCAGTTCGGTGGCCGCCGGCACCGGATTGGCGAATCATGAAGCGGTGGCGGCGGCCAAAGGCGGTTTGGAGGGATTGGTGCGTTCGGCCGCGGCCACCTACGCGCCGAGGCGCATACGGGTGAACGCGATTTCCATGGGGTTGGTGGAAACCGGCGCCGCCAAGGCGATTCTCGCCAACGAGCAGGCCCGCGCGGTTTCCGAGCAAATGCATCCGCTGGGGCGAATCGGCAAGCCGGAGGAAGCCGCCTCCCTGCTGTCCTGGCTGGCCTCTGATGACGCCTCCTGGGTCACCGGCCATGTCTATGGCCTGGACGGTGGGATGGGTGCCGTGGCCACGCGACCGAAAATCACCCGCGCTTGAACAGGCTTTCCCAGTGGCGCAAGGCCGGCTACGGGGCCGGAGAATCGGGTGGCTCGGCCATCGAATTTCTCCTGCAACTGCACCTGCTTTATTTCGCCACGCAAATCACCGGCCTGCCGGCTTCCTGGGCGGGGGCCGCCATCGCCGCCGCCATCGTGTGGGACGCCGTCAGTGATCCCCTGATGGGATTGATTCTCGACCGCACCCACACCCGCCGCGGCCGTTACAGCCCGTATTTGCTGAGCGGATGCGTGGTATTGGGGATCTCGGTGTGGGTGTTGTTCAATCCGCCGCCGTTTTCCAGCCGGGTGGCTGATTTGTTGTATTTGCTGTCCGCCTACCTGTTGGTGAACACCGCCATGACGGTGTTCGCGGTGCCCCACATTGCCATGGGCGGCCACCTGAGCCGCGACCGCCACGAGCGGACCCAGCTTTACGGGTGGCGACTGGTGTTTGGCACGGTCGGTTTGCTGCTGGGCCTCTTGCTGCCGTTCGCGGTGGCCGGCGCTTCGGGTCTTGATTTTGATGTCACTGAGGAACGCGGCGTCATTCTCGGGCGGACGGCCCTGGTGTTCGGGGTGGTGATGGTGGTGGCGGGGCTGGTGACGTTGTTGGCGGTCAGATCCAGGGATTGCGGCTACAGCATCGACAACGAGCGGTTAAGTGTCCGGCAGGTGGGGCGGGAGTTCGCCGGGGTCTTGCGGGATCGGATCTTTCTGCCGCTGTTCGGCGCGTTTGTCGCCGCTTCCATTGCCCGGGCGATCAATGCCTCCACGGCGTTTTATTACTACGAATTCACGCTGCGCCTGCCCACCGCAACCGTGGTTGCCGCCGTGCTGTTGCCGTTTGTTTTCAGCATCATGGTTTCCGTGCCAGCCTGGGTTTGGGTTTCCAAGCGGCTGGGGAAGAAGCAACCCGCGCTTTGGGGAATCTCCACCCTCGGCATTCTGATCGCGGTTTCGTACCCGTTTTTTCCTGCCGAACGTTTGGCCGGACCGGTGTTTCTGGCTTTGGCGGGAGGCGCGGCGGTCGGGGCGATCGTGCTGTTTGAAAGTCTGGTGGCCGACGTCACCGATTACGGGGAATTGAAATCCGGCAAACGCCGGGAAGGGGTTTATTTCGGGGTTTGGCGCATGGGCACCAAGCTGGCCAGGGCGGCCGCCATCGGCTTGACCGGCCTGATGCTGGACTGGATCGGTTTTCAAGCCGGCGCCGAAGAACAGACACCCGAGGTGGCCGCCCGCCTGGCCTGGATTTTCGGGCCGGTGGTGGGGGGCTTCTTTCTCCTCGGGGCCTTGATTTTTTTCTGGTTTCCCCTGACCGAAAAACGCCATGCCCGCGTGCAGGAATTGTTGCGGAGAAAAAGAGCCGGGCGGTGAGGCGGTCCCGGTTTTCCTGACGCCACTCCCCGTGATCAGGGCGGCGGCTGGCTGGATGGGTTTCCGCTCACCATGGGAATTCCATCGGAATCCGGTTCCGGGCTCAGCCCCCAATGAAAATCCCAGTTGTCGGCAAATTCCAGGTAATCCCACAAGGTGGGCAGCAACTATCAACTCACCGAACCGTACTTTCCCAGATTGTAAACGGCGATCGGGCGTCCGTTTTGAACCAGGAAAATCAAAGAGGAAGCGCCACTGGCGCTTTATTGCGGACGGCCGACAGCAAGCTCCGACGGAACGGGCGTCCACCTCCACCTCCGAAAACCCCGCTCGGTTCAGCGCCATTCCCGTCCGACCGTTTTGAAGAATTGTTTTCAGTGAGAATGGGAATTTTTTTCAAAATCATTCCGCCGGCCAAGGCTGTGACTCAGACAAAAAACAACTTTCATGTATTAGGTAAATGCAAGAATTCATACCAAAAATTAATAAATATCTGTGAATCCATTGAACTGGAAATTTGCCTGAGAAAGATGGAAAAACTGAAATTAAACCCTTGACAGACAAGGTAAAGGACTGAAATAAATTTTGGCATTATGAGCCACCCCGCCGAGCCACCCCGCCGAGCATTTCCGGCTGATCGTTTTTCCATTCTTTTTGTTTTCACGAGCCTTTCCCGGTTTTCCGGGCGGGGCTTTTTCAACGCCCTTTTTCCGGACTGCTCCGCCCGGGTCGGGCTTTTTCAACCTCTCAAAGGACTCCGTCATGAATAAGTGCCGTTTGTTGTTTTCCTGTTTCGCCGCCGCCGGTTTGGGGTTGGCCGCGTGGGCCGGGTTTCCCGCCCTGACCGTGTTTGAGAAAGATTTTCCGCCGGGTCCGTTTTATGAGGGCGGCGGCTGGGAGGCGCGCCACGGGGTGGCTGAGGTGGCGCCCGGCTCGGGGTTGCGGCTGGCGGCTTCGCATCCGCCGACGATGGTGCGGCGGGTGCTCGACCCTGAGCCGGAAGCCGACGTGTTGTTCATCGAGGCGGTGGTGCGC
>PXDN01000308.1 GCA_003566375.1 Opitutia bacterium | reverse complement strand
TACTGAAGCGTTTACCAAGTAAAAAACGGGTAAAATCCACCCCCGGGCACCCAGAAAGCGGATACCCCTTTTCGCCCCGAACCAGGCGGGCGGACGAAAGCCCTTTCCTCTGCTGTAAAAATTCGCATCTCATTACACAATAAATTATTACGATCTCAATAACTTCCCGTTCAAAAAACAAGCTTGGCGATTTCAGCATATGCAAGAACCCATTTATCAAGCGGATAAGGTCTTTACCCCACGCGGAAACCTCTTGCCCAACCGGATGCCATTTCCGAGTATTGTGGGCTCGGAACGCGATCTGTTTTCACCTTAATTCACAACAGCTCCCTCCTCCATGAAAACCACAACTGAAATTTCAACCAAACGCCCCGCCGCCAAACTTCTCATCGTGGAGGACGACAATCTTTCCAGCATGATACTGGAAAGAATTTTTCTCAACGAACCGGTCAGTTTGTTGATCGCCCACACCGGTGAGGAAGCCATTCGACTGGCCACCGACCAGCAGCCGGACTTGATCCTCCTGGATGTCATTTTGCCGGGCATGGACGGGTTTGAAGTGGCGAGCACCCTGCGCAAATCCGTCGACAATGTGCCGCCGATTATTTTCATCACTGCCCAGCGCGAACCGAATGACATCGTCAAAGGGTTTGAAGCCGGGGGTTCAGACTATATCACCAAGCCGTTCCAACCCCTCGAGGTTCTGGCCCGCGTTCGCACCCACTTGCGCGTGCGCTCTTTGCTGAACAGCCAAACCAAAATGATCGAGCAGCTAACGGAGGCAAACCGGTCCAAGAACAATTTCCTGGGGATCGCCGCCCACGATTTGCGGAGCCCGTTGCTTTCCATCCGGGGTCTGGCCGAGCTGCTCAACGACGATATTTATCCCACGGACAAGCCGGAGCATTTGGAAATGCTCCAAGCCATCCTTTCAGGAAGCGACCGCATGTTGCACCTGATTAATGACCTTCTCGACATTTCCCGCATCGAGGCCGGCGCGTTGACCCTGCTTGTCAAGCCGGGGGATCCGGCCGCCATGTTGTCGAGAGCGGTTTTGATCAACACCGGCTCGGCCCGGCGCAAAAACATCTCCTTGAAAATCGCCGCGGACGACGGCGAATCCTTTCCATTCGACGGCGAACGGTTGCAACAGGTGGTCGAAAATCTGCTGAGCAACGCCATCAAATTTTCTCCGCCGGGTTCGACAGTCGAAATCAGCGCGGCGGTTTCCGACCAACATCTCACCATCCGCGTCCGCGACCAAGGCCCGGGTATTCCCGAGAATGAACGGCACCGTTTGTTTCAGGACTTTGGACGCACCTCCGTCCAACCGACGGGTGGAGAACCGAGCACCGGTCTCGGGTTGGCCATTTGCCGAAAAATCGTGACCGCCCATGAGGGGACCATTGACTGCCGCAACCTTTCCGGCGGAGGGTGTGAATTTTCCGTCTCGCTTCCCTGGCGAAAGGATATCATTAAGGAGAACCATGCCGAACTCCGTGCTCATTGTGGATGATGAACCCCACGTGCGGGTTTATCTAAAAAATCTTCTTCAACGCGGCGGCTTTCCCCCACCGATGCAGGCGACCGACGGCGAGGAGGCCGTGTCCATGGCCACGGAACACCGCCCCCGCCTGATCCTGCTCGATATCAACATGCCGCGCATGGACGGCCTCACCGCCCTCAGGCACTTGCGGGCGCAGGTTCCCGAGTCATCCGTGATTATGCTAACCGCCCAGGCCACCGAATCCACCGTCCGGGAATGCCTCCAGGCTGGCGCGGCCGGTTTTATCCGGAAGGACACGCCGGCCGGCGAAATCGCCGCGAGCATCAAGGAGTTGGCCGGCAATTTAACCGACGGGGAGGAGATGCCATGAGCTTCCAACCCGCCGAGCCCTCCCCGCCATCCCCAAAAAGTTTGCTGCGGTTTTCCCTCAAAGAACTTTTGGTCGAGACCGGTCTTGAGAAAGAAAGCTTGTCGCGGGGCGGTAAACTGCTTGATCAAGAGGAAATTCAACGCATTTTCGCCAATGAAAACAAGCCACCCGCCGGAAAAAGCCGCTGACCGCTTTCTGCAAATTCTGGGCGACCGCGAACTTTTGGATGACTACGAACTCAACCAAATCCGCAACGAGTTCCGGTCTCATCCCGCGATTGAGGTCCTCAATGGACTCGCCCGGAGCAACCGGCTTGGCCGCAAACTGACCGGCGAAGTCTGGTCGGAAGTCATCGGGATGGCCCATGTGGATCCGCTGACGGTGATTATTGAGCCGGAAGCCGCCCGAGCCATCCCCGCCGAGATCGCCCGCCAAGTCAAAGTGATCGGCCTTCACCGCTTTGCCGACACCCTCACCGTCGCGATGGCCAGCGCCCATGATCCTCTACTTGTGGCCAGGCTGGAAAAAATAACCGGTTGCCCTGTCAGCCCGGTCTTCAGTCTGCCCGGCGATATTGATGACGCCATCGCCCTCCATTACCGGGAGCCGGACGCGATCGCGGATCTCTTGAAAAAGGAAGAATGGAAATCCCTGCCCGCGTTCGACACGCTGGATGATCATCAGGTCGCCGAATTGGCCCAATCCACGCCTGTCATCCGGCTGCTGGAGGCGGTTCTCCTGTTTGCCCTGCGGGACCGGGGCACTGACATCCATTTCCAGCCTCAGGAAAGCCACGGACTGCTGCGGGTGCGGATTGACGGGCGTTTGCAAACTGTCGCGCGGTTGCCGGTCCACTTGGGACCGGCCCTGGTGAGCCGGGTGAAAATTCTCTGCAAGTTGGACATCAGCGAACGCCGCCTGCCGCAGGACGGGCGTTTTTCCTTTTCCCTCGGCAACCACTCCGCGCACTTTCGCGTCTCCACCCTGCCCGGCATCCACGGTGAAAAAGTGGTGATCCGCATCCTGACCATCGCTGGACAAAAAGGGGTTCTCTCCCTCGACCGGATGCATGTTTCCCGTGCGATCCTCGATCCGCTCCGCCGCATCATATCCCACCCGAACGGCGTCTTTTTCGTAACCGGCCCCACAGGTTCAGGAAAAACCACCACCCTCTACGCGGCATTGGAGGAAATCAACAAGCCCCACACCAACATCGTCACCATCGAAGACCCGGTGGAATACCAGTTGGAAAACATCACTCAAGTGCAAATCAACCGGGCGGCGGGCCTGACCTTCGCCACCGTGTTGCGCTCGGTGTTGCGCCAGGATCCCGATGTGATCCTCCTTGGCGAAATTCGGGACTTGGAAACCGCGCGCATCGCCGCGGAAGCGGCTCTCACCGGCCATTTGGTTTTTGCGACCCTCCACACCAACAGCGCCGTCCAAGCCATCGTCCGCCTGGTGGACATGGGAGTGGAGCCGTTCATGCTCGCTCCATCGATGATCGGCGTGCTCTCGCAGCGGTTGGTCGCGCGAATCTGCGAGCATTGCCGCGAGCCGGTCCCGGTCAGCACGCGCGTGCTGGAAAAATACTTTTACGACGCCGACCAGTGCGGCGAAATTCTTTTTTACCGTGGCGCGGGTTGCCCGGAATGCCGGAACACCGGCTATCACGGGCGCGTGGCCATCCACGAATTGGTGATCATCTCGGAGGAAATGCGCGCGATGATCTCCCGCGGAGCGTCCAACAAAGAGTTGAACGAGGCCGCCCGCCGCAACGGCACCCGCCCCCTTCGTTACGATGGTTTGCGCAAAGTCCTGCTGGGCCTCACCACCATTGAGGAGGTGGAACGGGTCACGCCCGATGAATGGAGCAGCTGATTTATTGCCATGCCCTCCCAACCCTCCAGTAAACCGCCAATCGCCCCCCTGGACATTCAGGTTCAAGACTTGGATTTCGGCAATGATACGGGAATTCTCGTGCTGGAATCCGATTCCGGATCTCCCGAAAAACCTCCGGTAATTGTGCATGCCAACGGGGCTGCCGCTCTCCTGCTTGCAGCTTCCGCCGGAAGTCTGGTGGATGAACCGGTGTCCCTGCTCTGGGGCGGGGATCCCATGGATTCGCGGGCTCATGAATTCCGAGCCGCCCTCTTGGCCGTCAAACCATGGAGTGGGGAAATTGCCCTGCCAGGTTCCCAACCTCCCCGTTGGGCCGCCGTGCGGGCCGCGCCCGAAAGAAGCGAAGGAAACGACCGCATTCGGTGGATGGTGTGGCTGAATGACATCACCGAAGCCAAGGCGCGGCTCATGGAACTGCGGAAAACCAACGCGATCTATGAAATTCAGCACAACCTGACCCGGAGATCGATCCTCGTCATCGACGAGTCAGGGCACATTCACAGTCTCAACCCCCGCCTGGCGGAAATGTGGCAAATCCCGCCCGAAATTGTCCGTACCCGCAACGGGGAAAAATTGTTCGCCCGCATTCTCTCGCGCATCGAAAACCCCGAAGCCTTTTCCTCGGTGCTGCGGGAATTGCGGGAAAACCACCGTGACCGCGTTGCCGGCGATTTGCTGCTGCGCGCAAATCAAATTTTTGAATACCGCTGCACCCGCTGCCGGACCGATGAAAACGATTTTTCGGGATGGGTTTGGTATTTCGACGACGTCACCCTGCAACGGCGTTACGAAGAGCGGCTGGAACAGGCCCGCTTTGAGGCGGAAACCGCCAACCACGCCAAATCCCGTTTCCTGGCCAACATGAGCCACGAAATCCGCACCCCGCTCAATGGCATCATCGGCATGACCGAAATTCTCTCCCGGACCGTGCTGACGGGGGACCAACGGGATTTCCTGAACACCGTGCAAACCAGCGCGGACAACCTTCTCGCCCTGATCGACGATATCCTCGACCTCTCCAAAATCGAATCGGGAAAGGTCGATTTGGATATCACCGATTTCGATTTGCAGCGCGTGGTTGAGGATGCCCTCTCGGTGGTGGCGCCGCGTCTGGGCGACAAGAACGTCGATCTCGCCTATCATGTGGAACCCGGCACGCCGTGGATGTTTGCAGGCGACAACCGTCGTATCTCCCAAGTCCTGATCAACCTGCTGGGGAACGCGGTAAAATTCACCGACGGGGGGGAAATCGTCGTGGAGGCATCCTTCGAACCGCCGGTCCCCGAGGATCCCCGCCAGGAACCTCAATTGTGCATCGCGGTGCGCGACACCGGCATCGGGATCGCGCAAGACGATTTGGAAAACCTCTTCCGCCCCTTCACCCAAGTCGATTCGTCAACCACCCGCCGCCACGGGGGCACCGGTCTCGGACTTTCCATTTGCAGCCGATTGGTCGAGTTAATGGAGGGGCGGGTATGGGGCGAAAGCAAGCCTGGCCGGGGCTCCACCTTCCGTTTTCGCATTCCCCTGAAACCGGTGGACACTCCCCGGAAACACCTCTACCCGCCCGAGCTGGCCGGCAAACGGATTCTCATCGTCGATGACAACGCCGCCAACCGCCGCATGCTCCGACTGCAAACAGGGCAACTCGGCATGATTTCAGTGGAGACGGAGGATGCCCGCAAGGCGCTCTTTATCACCGAAGGAACCTCCCGTATAGATATTGTCATTACGGATATGCAAATGCCCGAAATGGACGGCCTCATGCTGGCCCGCTCCCTCCGGGAATCGAAGCTGCGGCGCGACATTCCGATCATCCTGCTCACCTCCCTCGGCGACTATGCCGGCATCAAGGAGGAGGTAAATGAACTGGGGGTCCATTTTGTGGCCAAACCGATCCGGCAAACCCAGTTGATTTCAGCCATCAGTCAAGCCCTCGGCCATTATGTCGCCTCGGCCGGGACGCCCGCCCGCCTGCGCATTCCCGATTTGGCAAAATGGAAAATCCTGCTCGCCGAGGATAACGCGGTGAACCGCGTCGTCACCGAGGGCCTGTTTAACCAGTTGGAGAAAAAAATCGTCTGCGCTCAAAACGGGCGTGAAGCGGTTGAGATGTGGGAAAAAGACCGTCACGACGTGGTCTTCATGGACATTCACATGCCGGAAATGGACGGCCTCGACGCGACCCGCGAACTCCGCCAACGGAGTGGATCGCCCAGCCACCCCTGGATCGTGGCCCTGACCGCGGGAGCTTTGATCGAAGACCGGCAACGCTGCCGCGAGGCGGGCATGAATGATTACCTCAGCAAACCGGTCAACTTTCAGGACCTCATCTCAGCGTTGGCCCGACGACCGGGTTCCTTTCATCCGGCATCCGACGCCACCGAGAATCCGAAATCCGAAAACGACCGCAGCACGGGGGCCGAGACCGGGAAAATTCTTGATCGATTGCGCGCCATGTCGATGGGGGACAACGCATTTTTGCAAAAAGTGGTAGAAGTCTTCCTTGCCGATTTTCCCCGTCGATTGGCTGATTTGGACGAAGCCCTGGCGGCGGAACAACTCGAAACGGTTCGCAAAACCGCCCACACCATCAAGGGAAGCTGCGGCAATTTCGGGGCCGACAAGCTCGCGCAAACCGCGCGGGAACTGGAACAAGCGGCGGCAGCGGGTAAAACCGGCGACTTGGCGCCGCTTGTCAAACGGTTGCGGGAAGGCTTTGAAAACCTGCGCGGAGAGCTGAAACCCATTTCCTCCGGTTGACCGGACCGGTCTTCCCCGTCGACCGAGCGCGGAAACCGCCGCGTTTTTCCACCTTGTTTTGCCACGCTCCCTTGCCTAGGCTTGCCCACTGTTTACCAATGGAAAAAACCGAATACATCCTCGAATTTGAAAGACCGTTGCGCGATCTCGACAAACAACTCGCCCGGCTGGTGAAGCTTTCGGCTGAAAGCAATGTGGAGATGTCCGAGGAAATCGCCGCCATCGAAAAAAAACTGGCCGCCACCAAACAGTCGATTTACTCCAACCTGAGCCCCTGGCAAAAGGTTCAGGTTGCCCGCCATCCCCGCCGTCCCTACGCCATGGACTACATCCATTTGCTTTTCGAAGACTTTCAGGAATATCATGGTGACCGCTGTTTCGGAGACGACCGGGCCATGGTTGGCGGCACCGCTTTCTTTCAAGGCCGTCCCATCATGGTGATCGGTCAACAAAAAGGCCGGGACACCAAAGAGAATCTGATGCGGAATTTCGGGTGTTCCCATCCCGAGGGCTACCGCAAGGCGCTGCGCCTGATGCGCATGGCGGAGAAATTCCGGCTTCCGCTGATCACCTTTGTGGACACGCCCGGAGCTTTTCCGGGAATCGGAGCCGAGGAGCGCCATGTCTCCGAAGCCATTGCCGTGAATCTTCGGGAAATGTGCCAATTAACCGTGCCCAACATCGCCGTCATCATCGGCGAAGGTGGCTCCGGCGGCGCCTTGGGCATCGCCGTGGCCAACCGGGTTTTGATTTTTGAAAACGCCTATTATTCGGTGATTTCCCCCGAGGGTTGCGCCGCCATCCTGTGGAAGGATCGCGCCCACGCGCCCCGCGCCGCCGAGGCGTTGAAGCTCGGGGCCTCCGATCTCAAAAAGCTAAAACTGGTCGATGAGGTTTTGGCGGAAAGCTCGGGAGGAGCCCACAACAGTCCGGAGGCGGCCGCCGAAACGCTGGGCAAAGCATTGGAAAAACATCTCCGCCAACTCGAAAAACTTTCTCCCGAAAAATTGATTGAAGACCGGTATCAAAAATACCGCGCCATGGGGGTTTTTGAGGAAAAAGAACCTCCGCCTCCCCCCGAACCTCCCAAAATGGAGGAATCGGAAATGGAAGCGGAAGATGAATCGACTCAAATAGAAACGGCGGAGCCGGTTAAAAAGAAGCGGGCCGACTGAGCCCGGCGGCCACCGGGCTCAGTCACCGATAATCAGGCCCGGACGCAACGCGGGTTTGTTCGGCAGGGCTTGCCACGCTTCAACAAAAGTTTCCGCGTCGGCGGCAAAGCGCTCGCTGATCTCGAACTCCATTTCCGGAACGCCTTGGTCATCGGTCTTCACCTCAATCCCGGCCGCCTTGACCCAGCGGGCGGCCCGCCGCAGCTGGTCCCGGCGGCAGGTTTCCGGCGAATCGGTTCCCTCCGCGTTTTTCACCGGACTGAATTCCTCTTCACGCCGGGTCTCCATCACCAGCGGGTTGTCGGCAAACGGAAGCGCGTCGAAAACAAACATCTCGAATTTAACCCCGTTTGGCTGATCTGGCTTAACCGGCTCTCCCTTCTCATTGACGGTGTTGACCTTTTTATCCGCCCGGTGAAAAGGAAGCCGCAAGCCGCCCTCTCCCACCGACCGCACAAAACCGGTGCCGAGTAAATGAATGGCGATGCTCCCGGCGTTGAACCGCAGCGCCCCGTCCGCGTTCCGTTGATTTGCCATCCGGTCAGGCAGATCGCTGTATTCAACCACCCGCGTTTTGCCGTTTTGCACGCAAAAAACCCCGACCTTCTCTTTCGGATCGTTCTTGGGAATCATTTTGGAAGACATGGTCGATTCGTTCCGCAGGTGGTGCCCGATAAACACCGGGTCAATCGCCCTCACCAACGGATTGTCCACTTGAAAATAAGAGATTACGTCGATCCCCCTTTCCTCCAGCACGCGAACCGCTCCGCTCCGGCAAAGAGCCCGCAGGGAACCTCCGTGCCCATCGGGCGACATGGCGACGGCGTCCTTGGCCTCCAGCATGATTTTGCCATCCAGGTCAACGGCCGGCATCCGTCCCTGTTGCAAAAAAAACACGTCTTCCGGAGAAAACCCAAAGAACCCGTTTTCAACAAAAAACGCCTCCGTGGCCTTGTGGTTGGCGCGGCTGGTGAGAATCAACCACGGAATCGAAGCCCCGTGGCGGGCGCGCGCAAAATGCAACTTGTCGGCAAACACACCGAAAAGCGAATTGCCGGACACCGGCCCCACCCGGAGGGTCCCCTTCGGCCCGTCATACCCGAGGCGGGTCCCCTGACCGCCGGCCACGGTGAACGCGGCCACCCGGCCATCGCGCAGGGCGAACTCCCCGATTTCACGTGCCTCCGCCCGCAGCGCTTCCCCATCGGCATTGGTTTTCCACGGAAGAACCTGAGCCGGCTCCAAGTCGGAAAAATCCTCCGCCGGGGCGGATTCGGCTCCGAGATGAATCTCCACCAGTTCCTCGATTTCCCGCAAATCAATTTCCCGGGCCTGGGAGAGCAAGCGGGCGCGCCCGTCCGCGTCCAATTCATCCCAAAACCGGAAGACTTGTTCCTGCCCGGCTTTGGCAAATTGGTCTCTCAAACTTTTTCCATCATCCGGGGAAAACGCGTCTTCCCGGTCGCATCCAGTTTTTTGATTCATTTTTGGCGTGTCTTTCCACATGGTTTTCTGTTAAGAAAGCTGAATCATGATGTTCCGGCGATTGGAAAAACCCGTGCTTTTTCTTTTCTTCGGCCTTTTTGTGTCCGCCGCTTTCTTCCTAACCTACCTGTTTCAGCAAACGTACCGCGAATACGCCGCCGCCAGCGACCGCCACCAACAAACCATCACAAAATTGCGGGAAGCGGAAGCCGGCTTGCGGGAAAAGGAAACCAGGCTGTCCCGTTTGCAACACGATCCGGCCTACATCGAGCGCACCATCCGCATGCGTCTCGGTTGGGCCCGCGACGGGGAAACCCTATACCGTTTCGAAGAACCCGGCGAACCCCGTTAACGAATTTGCCTCCGAAGCCCGGCGGGGTCGTGAAACAAGCTTCATCTTCGTGTTTGCTCCGGCGTGGGGCGGCGGCAAAACTCCAACAGATATATGGATTGGGATCACACAACCATGATTGACAAGGGCCGGGCTTGTTTTCATGCCGAGGCCGAGGCGCTGCAAGCCACCGCCGACAGGCTTGATGAAAATTTCGCCCTGGTGGTGTCCGATTTGGAGGAGGTGATCGCGGCCGGGCGAAAAATCATTTTTTGCGGAGTCGGCAAATCCGCCCACATCGGTCAAAAACTGACCGCCACCTTTAACAGCACCGGTGCCCCGGCCAGTTTTCTGGATCCCACCCACGCGCTGCACGGCGATCTCGGGCTCTGCACGGCGGGCGACCGGGTCATCCTCATCTCCAACAGCGGCCAATCCGAGGAACTCCTCAAACTCGTCCCCATGCTGAAGCGGTTCGACCTCGGGGTCACGCTCATCACCGGCCGGGCCGACGCCCCGCTTGCGCGCGTTTGCGACCGCGTGTTGCTTTTCCACGTGCCCCGCGAAGCCTGCCCCCTGCAACTCGCGCCGACCGCCAGCACCACCGTCTCCATGGCCATGGGTGACGCCCTGGCCATGGTGCTGATGGAAAAGCGGGGCCTGACGCGCGATGATTTTGCCCGCTTCCACCCGGCCGGGGCCCTCGGCATGACCCTTCTGCTGCGGGTCGGCGACATCATGCGTTCCGGAGACCGGTTTCCCCACTTGGTCGAAGACCGTCCGGTCAAAGACGCGATCCTGGCCATGACCAAGGCCAAAGCCGGTTGCCTCGCCGTCCTGCGCTCGCCGGACGGTCCGCTAAGCGGGGTTTTCACCGACGGCGACTTTCGCCGTTCCGCCCTCGGCGGCCGGGATTTTCTGGATAGGCCGGTCCGTGATTTCATGAGCGCCAATCCGAAAGTGATCAACCAAAACGCTCTGGCCGTGGAAGCGCTGAAGTCGTTTGAAATCCACAACATTGATGACTTGATCGTGGTGGATGACAACGGCGCTCCGGTCGGCATTCTGGACAACCAGGATTTGCCCAAACTGAAAATCGTTTAACCCAAACGGCAACCTTCCGGTCACCCCAGTTCGGCCATCGCCTCCGCGGCGGCCCGCGCCATGGTGGCGGCGGGCACGGCGGCCCGCGACCAGATTTCCAACGAGCGGGCTCCCTGATGCACCAGCATCGACAACCCGTTGGCCGCCCGCAGCCCGGCGGCGCGGGCCGAGCGGACCATCGCCGGCACCGCCGGATTGTAGATCATGTCGAACACCACCGCGGACGGCGGCAACCGGTTCGCGTCCAGGGGCGGCTCGTCCTCCGGCCGCAGCCCGGCGGAGGTCGCGTTGATGACGATCAACCCGTCAGGCCAATCCGCGGGAGGGTCGCTTAAGGAAAACGTTTCAAGCCCGGCCTCCCCGCGAATACTCTC
>PXDN01000065.1 GCA_003566375.1 Opitutia bacterium | reverse complement strand
GCTCGGGAATGGCGGTGAGAGTCAGACTCCGGAGGTCGAAAAAGAGAGGGCGGTTCCGGGATTGCCTTTGAACGGCGGAATGTTGGATTGGTGCGCAAGGGATGACGGGAATCGATTTTATTCAGGATTTGGGAATCGTGTTGCTGGTGGCCGGTGCGGTCGGCTGGACGTTTCACCGGATGGGGCTCTCGGTGGTGGTTGGCTACCTGCTGGCGGGGATCATCATCGGACCTTACACGCCGCCGTTCCCACTGGTCGATGATCTCGACCGGGTGCAGACGCTCTCCAACGTCGGCTTGGTTTTCCTGATGTTTTCCATCGGCATGGGGTTGAGTCTCACCCGGCTGCGGCGACTCGGGTTTCCCATCGTTTTGGCCACCGCCCTGATCGCGCTGATCCTCTTTTCCGTCTGGCGGTCGCTCGGCATGGCCATGGGGATGACTCCGGTGCAAAGCCTCTTTTTCGCGGGCATGTGGGTCAGCTCCAGCTCGGCCATCATCGGCAAGGTTTTGCAGGAACGCGGTCTGACCCACCGGCGCGACGGGCAACTCGCCCTTGGCGTGACGGTGCTGGAGGACGTGGTGGCCATCGTGGTGCTGACGTTGTTGCTTTCCTACGTCGGCCTCGGGCGGGAGGAAGCGTCGTCGGTTTTGGAAACGGTCGGTTTGTTCGGGGCGTTTGTGATTTTCATGGCCGTGACCGGGTTGCTGTTTGTGCCGCGGCTGTTGCGCTTTCTGAGCGTCCATGGCGGGGTGGAACTGCAAACGGTGATCGTGGGCGCCTTGCTGATGTTGCTGGCGGTGTTTGCCCAGCGGGCCGGGTATTCGCTGGCCCTGGGGGCGTTTTTACTCGGGGCGATCATTGCCGAAACCAACCAGCGCGGCCAAATCGACAACGCTTTTGCCGGATTGCGGGACGTGTTCACGGCGGTCTTTTTCGTTTCCATCGGGATGTTGATCGACGTGGCCATTCTCCGCGAAGTCTGGCTGGCGGTGCTGGGATTGACCGCCGCGATCCTCATCGGCCGGGTGGCCGTCGCCGCTTTTGCCCTGGTGTTGATCGGGGCGCCGACGCGGGATTCCGTCCGCGCCGGCCTGGCCCTGACGCCGATGGGGGAATTCGGTTTCATCATTGCCCAGGCCGGTATCGTGGCGGCGGTGGTGCCGGAATCCTTTTATCCGCTGGCGGTCGGGGTTTCGCTGCTGACCGCGCTGGTCTGCCCTTTATTGATGCGCCGGGCCGACGGCATCGCCGCCCGCGTGGACGCGTTGGAGCCAAAGTTTCTGAAAAACGGAATCGCATACTACCACAACTGGCTGGAGCGGGCCGCTTCCCTGCCGGGAAAAAACCTGTTGTGGAAACTGCTGCGCAAACGGTTCGCGCAAATCACGATTGGCGTGTTGTTCTCGGCCGGGCTTCTTTTTGCCGCCCAACCGCTTTACGGATGGCTTAAGGAATCCGCGGGCCAAGACCTGCTCTTTCGCCACGGAGTGACCGTTTTCTTTTGGGGCGGGGTTAGCGTGGTTGCGCTCATTCCGTTGTTTGCCGTCTGGCGCAACATCTCGGCGGTCGCCCTGTTGCTGGGCGAGGCGACGTGCCGGGGGAGGAATGAAAAGGTGCTGCCGGTTTTGGTGGAGCAAACCGTCAAAGGCCTTTCGCTGGTACTGTTGCTGTTGGGCCTCTGGGCGGTTTTGCCGCTCGGGGCCGCTTCGGCGTGGGTCTTCGGCGCCTTGGTGCTGGGCGCGCTGGCCGGAGTCGCGTTGTTTCGGCGGAAGCTGGTTTTCGTCCACGGGCAGGTCGAGGTGGAATTGGAGGAACTCCTGAGCGAGGGTTACCGGAAAACCTCCCGCGCGCTGCCGCCCTGGCTCCGGGAGCATGGGGATTTTCCGGTCAACATCAGCGAATTTGTGATTCCCGACAACGCCGCCTGCGGAGGCAAAACCGTCGGGGCGCTCGGCCTGCGCTCCCGTTTCGGTTGCTCCATCGTCGGCATCGACCGTCAGGGGTATGTCATCGGCGCTCCCGGGCCGGAGACCGTGTTGTATCCCCGCGACCGGCTCCTGTTGCTTGGCAGTGACGGGGAAATCGATGCCGCGCGCCGGGAGTTGGCGGCGGAAAGCGGGGAAGGGGAAAGCGCACGCGCGGCCTTTGACGAAGTCCGCATGGAGCGGGTGGCGGTCCCGTTGGATTCACCCAGGGCCGGGCAAAGTTTGGCCCGGCTGCGAATCAAGCAAGTGACCGGGGTACAGGTGGCCGCGATTCAGCGGGGGGATTCGTTCAAGAGCAATCCCGGCGGCGCCGAACCGATCCGCGCCGCCGACGAGCTGTTGGTGCTCGGGTCGCCTGAAAAAATCCACGCCTTCCGCCGCTGGCTGGCGCCGGAGCTTCCGGCGCCGTCTCCGGAAAAGGCCGATTCCTGACACTGGCCGGATCAAGGTGCTGCCCGGCCTCAGGGTTCAGATTGCCCGTTTCACCATCGCACAGCTCATGCCGGCGGCGCGGGCGGCTTGCTCACCAAGTGGACTGTCCTCCAGCACCAGACAGCGCTCCGGCGAAACCCCGAGCTTTTCCGCCGCCAGCAGGAAGATGTCGGGAGACGGTTTGTGGCGGCGCACGTCATCCGCCGTGACCACCACCGGAAACCGGTCGGCCATGCCGATGGCTTGCAAGGTTTGCAGAACCACCGGGCGGATCCCGCCCGAGGCGACCGCCGCCGGTTTTCCGGCCTGCCGCGCCAACCCGGCCAACTCCACCACCGGAGGGATCGGGGCGACTTTGGCGAGGGCGCGCAGGTAGCCTTCCTCCTTGGCCTTCATCACGTCTTCGTTCAAGAGGCGGGTGCCGTGGCGGCGGTTGAGCAGATCCACGATTTCCCAAGAGGGCATGCCGCCGAGTCCGTAAAAGGTCGGTTCGTCAAAGGTGAACCCGGCGCCGCAGTGGGTAAGGGCGAAGCACCAGGCATCGTAGTGGGCCGGCATGGAATCGGCGAGGGTGCCGTCGCAATCAAAAATAAACGCGTCGTGGAGGGCGAGGGCTTCGGAGGAAGCAATGGTCAACGTGAAGGCGGTCATCGGTTCAGGCTGGAGGCGTCCACGCCGTTTGCAACGCCATCTTCCACCTTGAAATGAAAATCGCCGCGCGCCCCCGCTCGCAAAAGGAACCCTGAACCGCCGCGGGTGATTTCCGGGTTGCCCGAACCGGAGGGGAAAAGACGGTCATCGGGCAAGGCCCGAATGCTACTCATCATCGGGCAAGGCCCGGATGCTACCCGGCATCGGGCAAGGCCCGAATGCCACCCGGTCATCGGGCAAGGCCCGAATGCTACCCGGCAAGGTCCGGATGCCGTGGCCTCACGCCACCATGACCCGCGGCAGTTTGGACCGGTAGGCGGTTGGGCTCTTGCCAACCACTTTCTTGAAAGCCCGGTTGAACTGGGAAAGGGATTGGAAACCGATGGCGAAGGCCGCCTCGCTGATGCGGACATGGGGGTTGAGAAGCATTTCTTTCCCCTTCTCGATGCGGACGCGGGTCAGGTATTCGGTGAAGGTCAATCCGGTCGCCCGCTTGAAGATTTTGCAAAAGTAAAAGGTGCTGGTGTTCACCGCGCGGGCGACTTGGTCGAGGTTGATGTCATCGGCGTGGTGGGTTTCGATGAAGCGCCGCGCCCGCTGGATGACCGGAGCCTCGGCGTTTTCCATCTGCACGAGGATTTGGTTGGTCACCACCTCCAGATGGCCGGCGTAGTGCCGCAGGAGGTTGACCATCGCCTCGTAGCGTTCCGGTTCGACGCTGGGATTGTTAAAATAGGCCTCCCGCAGTTTGGCGGCGTCGATTTTGGAGCCCCGAGTTTCCAACTCCGCCGCCACGCGGTTGAACTCCTCCTCGCTGGGGGCCTCGTTGCGAACCTGCCCGGTTTGCAAGTAGCCGATCGGGGTTCCGTTATGGCGGACCGGGACAACGGTTTCCCGCATTCCGGCGAAGCAGGTGATCGAGCGGGGGGATTGGTCCGCGTTTTCCACCAATTGTTGTTGGGCGCCGAGGCAGGAGGCACAGCTTTTGCGGTCGCCGCCGATCAGGGCGCAAAACGGATTCTCTTTGGCGCATCCCTGCAGTGGAAGACCCCAGGTTTGTTTGGCCCGCAGGGTCATCGGCATGCCGGTGCCGACTTGAAACGCTTGTTCGTAGTCCTGATATTCGCGGGAGTTGCGAATTTTTTCGAGAATCTGTTTTGAAGAGCAATTCATGTCTGTTTCCTGTTTGGCGCTTTTCCCGTCATCCCGGTTGTCGACGATGGATCGGAATCGAGCATGGACGTATCATATCATGTCATTTCCTCCGCGCCTATTGGCGGGAAACCCATACCGAATCGGTGATAATCACCGACCCCTCCTAAGGGAAACCCCTACCACCGCAGCCCGTTTCCCCCTGAATCAAACGCGACAAAAATTTTAGCAGCTGCGAAAATTATTGTCGTATTATTTTGATGGTGGATCGGAAAAGTCCAATGGGAGATAACGAGGTTGGCATTATTGTTCGGTTCAGTGATTCATAAAAAAATGGTTTTCAATAAAATATGGTTTTGAAGATGTTGCTGTTGATTTCGATCCATCATTTTCAGGTAGCACCTTGGAAAATATCCGGGCGACAATAATTTTCGCAGCTGTGAAAATAATTGTCGTTTTTGAATGGTGGTTGACGGGAGGGTTATGGCGGGAGCGGGCTTTGGGTCGCGGGTTGTTTTGACGCCGGATGGGGCTTGCGCGGGGGATTAATGAATTGTTTGGAGCTGAAAAGCGCGCCGGGGAGAATGCCGCCGGCGCGCTGAAGAAGACGAAGCCAACAAGGGCTTGGGGTGGGGTCAATCTTTGGCCAAACGGAAGAAACGACGGCCGTCAGTCACTGGATCGGCCAGGTGTTCCAAAACCGAACCGTCGCCGGTGAAGCCGTCACCGATGTCGGTCCAGTTCACGAGATCCTCCGATTGTTGCAACCGGTAGGCCACTCCCTCCTCGGATTGCCAAGAAACCCGCACTTGGCCGGACGGGGAGTCGCGCGTGATGACCAGCCCCGGGAGAGTTTCTTCGCCGGCCCCGGCGACCGGGAAACGGGTCACGCTGCACTGTTGAATCAAGTTCTGTTCGCCCCGGATGCGGCTTGCGCGGGAAGGGGAGGGCGGTTTTTCTTCGCAAGACATGGAGTCCGGGGTGGTGAGTGTTTTTCCGTTGGCCGGTTTCGACAAGGAACTGGCCTACCGCGTGCCCGCTCACCTGGCGGGGAAACTCGGTCCCGGCTCCCTGGTGCGGGTGCCGATTCGGCGCGCCCATGCCCTTGCGGTGGTTTCGCGACTGGGCACGAACGAAAGCCTCCCGCCCGAGCGCATGAAACTGGTGTCCCAGCTCGTACACGACCTCCCGGTGTTGCCGCCCGATTTGCTGGAGATGGCCCGCTGGATGCGGGGTTACTACGCCGCTTCACTGGAAAGCATTCTGGAAACCATGGTTCCGGCGGCGGTCCGCAAGGGAACGCGGATGAAAGTGGAGGTTTTGCTGGAGGCGGGGGAAACTCCGCCGCCGGAGGAGGAGGCCGCGCTCGGGAAACGGGCGCCGCGGCAGGCCGCGTTGCTTAAATGCGTGCGGGAACAGATTCGGCCCCAGCCGAAGACGTTGTTGCTGAAACGCCTCAACGTTTCCCCGCAAACTTGCCGGGCGCTTGTCGAAAAAGGATGGATACGGGAGACCCGCCAGCGGGTGGAACGGACGGTGTATGAGGATGAGTTTGGCCGGGCGGAGCTGGCGGGGGAGGGGGTCACCCTCAACCCCGAACAACAGGCCGCCGCCGACGCGGCGCGGGTTTCGGTGGAGGCGGGCCGGTTTGCCGTCCACTTGTTGCACGGGGTGACCGGCTCGGGCAAAACCGAGGTTTACCTGCGGCTTTTGCAGGACGTGGTGGAGCGCGGCGGCAGTGGAATTTTTCTGGTTCCCGAGGTGGTGCTGACTCCCCAGACGGTCGGTCGGTTGCGGGGCCGGTTGCTGCGGGAGAGCGGGGCCAAAACCGTGGTCTGGCACAGCCACCTTTCGGACGGCGAACGGCTCGACGCGTGGGAGGCGATGGTCTCGGGGGAGGCCCGCGTGGTGGTGGGCGCGCGCTCCGCCGTTTTCGCCCCGCTGCCCAACCTCCGGCTGATCATCGTGGACGAGGAACACGAACCGGCTTACAAGCAGGAGGAAACACCCCGCTACCACGGGCGCGACGCCGCCGTGTACCGGGCCAAGCTCAACAACGCCGTCTGTATCCTCGGTTCGGCGACGCCCTCACTGGAGTCCCTCCACAACACGGCCAAGGGGAAATACCAAGCCAGCCGCCTTCTCAAACGGGTGGACGACCGCAAGCTGCCGTTGATTCACGTGGTCGACATGCGCCATGAACTTTTGCGAAAGAAAGGAACGCCCCCTCTCTCCAGCCTGCTGGCGGAGATGATGCGCGGCCGCTTCGAGGCGCGGGAGCAGACCATCCTGTTTCTCAACCGCCGCGGCTACTCCTCCAGCCTGATCTGCCCGGATTGCGGGCACGTTTGCGGGTGCGATCACTGCAGCGTGACCCTGACCTTTCACCGAACCGATGATACCCTGAAATGCCACCTCTGCGGGCATGAGCGTCCGGCCCCACGGGCTTGCCCGCAGTGTTCCTCTCCCAAAATCCGCTGGCGGGGATTCGGCACCCAGCGGGTGGAGGAAGCCATCCGCCAAGTGCTGCCCAAGGCCACCATCGCGCGCATCGACACCGACACCATGTCCCGGAAGCACCGGTTTCGGGAAGTGCTGGCCGATTTCCGGCTCGGCCGGATCGACGTGGTGATCGGCACCCAGATGATCGCCAAGGGGCTCGATTTTCCCAACGTGACCCTGGTCGGTCTGGTCGATGCCGATCTTTCGCTGCACATCCCGGATTTCCGGGCGGGGGAGCGGACGTTTCAGCTGCTGGTCCAGGTCTCCGGCCGGGCCGGGCGGGGAGACCGTTCGGGGGATGTGGTGGTGCAAACCTTCACCCCGCACGCGGGGCCGATTCAATACGCGCGGCGCGGGGATTTCGACGGATTTCTGGAGGAGGAGATGGAGGCGCGGCGACAGTTCAACTACCCGCCATTCCGGCATCTGATTCACCACCTCTTTCACGGGCGCAATCCCGACAAGGTGCTGTTTTTCGCCGAGCAGTGGGTGAAGGAAGTCGAAAAAACCCTTGGGGACCGGGTGGAAATCCGCGGCCCCGCCCCGGCGCCACTGGAAAAGGCCAAGGATGTTTACCGGTTCCAAGTCTGGTATTTTTGCGCCAGCGTGCCTCGCGTGATCGGAGACCTGCAGGCCCTGCGGGCCGCGTTCAAATGGGCCGATGACGTCAGCCAGGTGCTCGACGTGGATCCGGTAAACCTGATGTGAGGCGGAAGGGTAACGGGAGTGGGTGGTGCGGGATGGGGAAAGACCCGCCCGCCCGAAAGGGGGCGGACGGGGCAGGGAAAAGTCCGATTAGCGGAAGTAGATGCGGAAGCCGACGGCGGCGTTGAGGCTGACCCCGGTTTTGGGAGTCAGGTCAAAAATCGGCACGATTTCCCCGAAGATTTCGAGGGGCCGGTTTTCCAAGTGGTAAGCGATCCCGAACGGAACGCGGATGCCGAAATGGTCGCGGGTGCGGCCGGAGCGGGCGCGGTTGTCCTTGTAGCGGGCGCCGACCCCGTAATAAATCGGCAGTTGTCCCTGGTCCACCGGGAAGATGCTGAAGTTGTGCCAAAGATAATCACCGTGCAGGTGAATGGAGGTGCGCCCTTCGAAAGAGGCGCCAAAAGCCAAGTCAATGGCGGTGGTGTCGTCGAGCCAGTGTTTGGCGGTGATGCCGGTGGGTTCCCCCACGATGACACCGAAGCCGGTGCCGCCGCGCTGGGCCTGGGCCGTGACCGCGGCCAGCATTAAAATTCCGAGAAGAAGTGTGGTTGTTTTCATAAGATGGTTTTGTAAGCGGGCCGGAAATGGCCTGTTGACATCAAAACTCACGGAAGTAGCCGGTTGTCCGCAACCCTGTTTTTAACAGGGTGGGAGTTTCCGGTATTTTTCCCTTGCGGCGGGATTTCCTCGCGGGGGATTATTTTTGGTTTACCAATCTTAACCGGGTGGGTAGTGTGTTGTTCAGTGTGGTCAAAGCATTCTTGAATGGCGATCCCCGGACTGAATGACATTTCTCTCATGAGCAGCACCCATTCACATGAGTCGGATGCCCTCCGATTGCGGATTTTGCGGGATCTCGAAATTTTGGATACATCGGACGAGGAAGAATTCGATGATTTGACCGGGATGGCCGCGCGCCTGTTCGATGTTCCCGTGGCCTTGATCACCCTGATTGACGAAGACCGTCAATGGGCCAAGTCCCGCTTTGGAGAATTCCCCCAAACCATTCCCCGGAAAGAATCGTTTTGCGACCAAACCATCCGGAAAAACGATCTTTTGGTGGTGCCGGACGCCCCCGCCGATCCCCGTTTTTCCCGACTTCCGATCGTGGCCGGCGGGGCGGGCATCCGTTTCTATGCCGGAGCCCCCCTGATAACCCGCGAAGGGGAGGCCGTGGGGGCCTTGTGCGTGCTCGACACCAAGTCCCGCCAAGCCACCGGGGACATGCGCCGGTTTCTGCGAGCCCTGGCCCGGCAGGCGGTGCTGCTCTTGGAAACGCGCCGCCGCGGTCCGGAAACCGCCAAGGCGCGCAAAACCGACACCCAAAACCTCAATCGGGAATTGGAACAAAAAGTGGCCGACCGAACCATTGAGTTTACCGTGGTGAACGAACGGCTCCGGGCCGAAATCGAAAAACACGAGCGCACCGAACAGTCGCTGCGGGAAAGCGAAACCCGTTTCCAAGCCTTCATGAACGACAATCCCGCCGTGGCTTGGATGAAGGATGGGGAGGGGCGCTATGTCTATGTCAACCGAACGCTGACCAGGGTTTACGGCGTTCCCGGGGAGGAGGTTCTCGGCAAAACCGATTGGGAATTGCTCCCCGTGGATGTCGCGCGCCAATTGCGGGCCAACGACGAAGAAGTTTTTTCCTCCGGGCGGCCGATGGAGATGCTGGAACGCATTCCGGTTGCGGAAAACGATGTCCACGTGTGGCGCATCTGGAAGTTTCCTTTTTCCGACGCGGCGGGCCGGAAATTCGTGGGTGGCCTGGCCTTCGACATCACCGAACGGGAGCGGGCCGAGGAGGCGTTGCGGCGTTCCGAAGAACGATACCGTATACTGGTGGAAAAAGCCCGCGATTCGATTTTCACCATGAATGGCCATGGGCACTTTGCATCGATCAACGACGCATTTTCAAAAATCACTGGGTGGAAACGGGAGGAATGGATCGACCGTCCGTTCCAGGAGATTGTTCACGACGGGGATGTCGCCCGCGCGGTGGAGTATTTCCAAACCGTGATATCCGGCCGGGACCCTGAGATTTTCGAGCTGCGGGTCCTGACAAGGGAAGACGGGTACATACCAATGGAATTCACCGTCACACCGCTGTGGGAGGAGGGACGGATAACCGGGGTTTTGGGAATCGGCCGGGACGTGCGCGAGCGTCACCTGTTGGAAGAGCAGCTGCGCCAAATGCAGAAAATGGAGTCGGTCGGACGGCTGGCCGCCGGGGTCGCCCATGATTTCAACAATATTCTCACCGTGCTGCAGGGGTATGTTTCGTTGTTGCAACTGGAAAAAGGATTGTCCGATTCGATGCGCGAGGCGGTGGTGGAAATCTCGAACTCGACCGAGCGGGCTTCCGGCTTGACCCGCCAATTGTTGCTCTTCAGCCGCAAGCAGGCGTTGCGGCCGCGGACGATTGATCTCAATGATCTGGTGGACAACGTGGGCAGCCTGCTGCGCCGAATCGTCGGAGAAGACATTGATTTGCGTATCGAAAAGGGCGAGTCGACGCCGACGGTGAAAGCCGATCCGGTGATGATGGAGCAAATTTTGCTCAACCTTGCCGTCAACTCGCGCGATGCCATGCCTCAAGGGGGGCGTTTGCGGATTTCGGCGGAAGTTTGGTCTCCGGACCCGAAGCAATTGCGGCGCAACGCGGAGGCGAGACCGGGAACGTTCGCGAGGCTTACGGTTGCCGACACCGGGTGCGGAATCCCGCCCGGGGTGCGGGAGAAACTCTTCGAACCGTTTGTCACCACCAAGGATATTGGGCGCGGCACCGGGCTGGGATTGGCCACCGTTTACGGTATCGTCAAGCAACACGACGGTTGGATCGAGGTGGAGAGCGCGCCGGGCGCCGGCACCACCTTCCGCATTCACCTGCCTCTTGAGAAGCGGGCCGACGGGGCCGTGCCCGCCGCCAAGCGCCGCGAACAGGCGGTGCCCGCATCGGGGGGCGGCAAGCGCGTGCTCGTGGTGGAGGACGAGGCGCCGGTGCGGGAGATGGTCCGCATGGTGTTGGAAAAATATGGATACGAAGTCGGCGCGGCGGAGAGTGGCCCCCGCGCCCTGGCGCTTTGGGAGGATCGCGGTGGAAAGTTTGATCTGTTGCTGACCGACATGGTGATGCCGGGAGGCCTGACCGGCGGCCAACTGGCCGCAAAGTTGCGGGAGATGCGGCCGGATTTGAAAATCATTTTCACCAGCGGTTACAGTGCCGAGATTGCGGGCAAGGACGTTGGCGGCGACACCGGAACGGCCTTTTTGCAGAAACCGTACCTCCCGGAGGATTTGATCCGCCTCCTCGGAAAATCCCTCGCGGGGTGAAGCCGGAGCTTACCGCGGGCCGGCCGGTTTGCCGCGCTGCAGTGATTTCTTTGTCAGGAGGAATGTTTCGACATCGCTTTGCGCAATTCATCCGGATCGAGACGCTGCCGATAATCCGGGTCATGGTGGCGGAATGTGATTTTGCCATGTTCATCAACCAGAAAGACGGCCGGCACCGGCAACTGGCGGTGGGTTTGGCCGGA
The DNA here is from genome assembly GCA_003566375.1 of Opitutia bacterium. Classification (GTDB taxonomy): domain Bacteria; phylum Verrucomicrobiota; class Verrucomicrobiia; order Opitutales; family T3Sed10-336; genus T3Sed10-336. Next base: position 82 of record PXDN01000065.1, on the reverse strand, counting down.
GGCTTTCTCCAAATCAATCCCAAAGCCGCGAAGGCGTTGGTTTGTCCGGTCGTCCACGGTGAAGGCCAGTCCAAAGGCGCGG
>PXDN01000276.1 GCA_003566375.1 Opitutia bacterium | reverse complement strand
GTGGAATTTCCGGGAGTTGATCCCGCCAACCTCGAACCGGGGTCCCTGGGGTTCCAGGTCAACACGGAGCTTCAGCACGCCGGTTCTTCCCCGCCGGGCTGGCGCTGGCAACCGGGCGCTTTCTGGAAAAAACCACTCGGGCCGGGTTCCGATTTGAAAGGCCTCGATGACCATCCGGTGGTCCATGTTGCCTGGGAAGATGCCCAGGCTTACGCCAAGTGGGCCGGGAAGCGCCTTCCCACCGAAGCCGAATGGGAATTCGCCGCCCGCGGCGGGCTCAGCGGAAAGCCCTATCCATGGGGCAGGGAATTCCGCCCCGGCGGCGAATGGATGGCCAACACCTGGCAGGGACCGTTTCCCCAATTGAACACCGTTCGGGATGGTTTCGCGGCCACCTCTCCGGTCGGTCGGTTTTCACCCAACGGTTACGGCCTTTACGATATGGCGGGCAACGTCTGGGAATGGTGCGCCGACTGGTATCGGCACGACGCCCACACCGGACGCAACCGCGAAGGCAAGGTGACGGTTAACCCGGCCGGTCCGCCGGACAGTTTGGACCCGGTTGAACCCGAAATCCCCAAACGGTCAACCCGCGGGGGTTCGTTTCTATGCACGGACCAATACTGCACCCGTTACTTGGTCGGAGCCCGCGGACGGTCCGAGCCGAATTCCTCCGCCCTGCACATCGGCTTCCGGCTGGTAAAATCTCCCGCGGACACGGAAAAACCGGCAAGGCCGCCGAAGGGCAAAATCCGCCAAAAAAACGATCCCTCCGGCTAAAGTCCGGAGGGATCGAAAGGAAGGCGCATCCGCAAATCCGCGACCGCCTTACACGGTCAAGCGGACCGTTACCACGTGCGCTTCTTGTGGCGGTTTGATTTGGAGCGCTTGCGGCGCTTGTGCTTGGAAATTTTTAAACGACGTTTTTTCTTCAGGTTACCCATAAAATTACTCTGCCTTTCTTGGAAAAAGAATCAAAATGAAAAACCTGCCGCCTCTTGTAAAGCGCCATTTGGGGAATTTTTTGAGGCGACAGGGAAATCGCTGAATTCCAAATGGCCGCAATTTCGAGGCTCTGATGAAACATTACGGCAACTGGATTAACAACCGCACAAACACCCCCTTCGCGGGATCGGCGGGTGCCACGGTGGTTTTCCAGTAATGATAGTCGTCATCCCCGCCATCGCTGAGAATCGCGGCACCGAGACCGGAATCGAAATTGCCAAGGTCCTGGGTCGCCTGCACCGCAAACGGAATTCCTGCCGCGGCTTTCGCCGTGCGGAAGAAAAAGGTCACCGCCCCACCCTCTTCCGGCTCCACCGTGAATACAGGGGCCATGGCGGTTGACCCAGGATGATTGCCGAGCAGGAATTCCACGATGTTCGCGCGCCCGTTGCCGTTGGCATCGTCGAACGGACCGCGCCGGTCGGCGGGCAGTTCGAATCCGGCGATCCAGTCGGCGAAGGGATCGACCGGTCCGGCTCCGAAGGTCAGGACGATGTCCGCGCTCGGCACCATACCCGTGTGGTCACTGACTTCCACCCGGTAAACGCCGGCGTTTTCTTCGGTCATGTTGGAAAGCGCAAGCGACATTCCGGTTTCGCCGCCGAGCGGGCTGTCGTTCTTGAACCACTGAAACGTCAGACTTCCACCGGTTGCGGCGACGGAGAGAACGATCTTTTCGCCATCGACAAACGCGCGTCCGGTGCTGGCGGCGATGATTTGCAGGTCCACCGGATCACCGGGAGGAACGGCCGTGGCATCGAAGCGGATCACTTTGGAGGTCGGTTGCCCGTCGAATGCGAAAAAATTGCCACCCGCGTAGGCGATGGTGCCGTCGGCATTGGCGGCCACCGAGTTGACGAAGATGTCGGTGCCGCTGCCGAGAGCCGGGACATCCTGGATGGATCCATCCACACCGAATACCGCCAGGTTTGAAGCGGCGGGGGTGGTAAAATCGCCACCGGCAAATACGAATCCGCCGGGCAGCAGCGCGCTTGAATAAACCTGCGCGCTGCCGGTCAGTTCGCCCTGGGGAGCGAACGTCGGGTCCAGCGCTCCATCGGCCGCGAAGCGCGCGATGCCGGAGCGCGGCGTGCCATTCACCGAAGTGAATCTGCCGTTCACCAGGAATTCACCACCGGCCAGCGGCGTGTGGCTGTTGACCCAGAGGTTGCCTCCCTCGAAATCGGCGGATTGGAAGGTGCCGTCGATCGCGCCTCCCGTCGTCGTGCGGTGGGTGCGGATGCCGGTGAAATCCGTGGTGTAGGCGGAATAGACCGGCTTGTCATCGGGTTGGATCACGAGCGATTGATTCATCGCCTGGGTATGGCCGAGATTGCTGCCGACGAATCCGGTGTCGAGCGAGCCGCTGGTCTGGAAACGTCGGATGTGCCTGTTGGAGGTAATGTTGTTACCGGCGTAGAGGATGCGGTTCGAGGAATCGACCGCCACGCTGTAGGGGTTCGCGTTGCTGGCCATGCCTGGCGAGAAGGTGGTCACGTGCGTGCCGTCGGCGTTGAGCATGGCCGACTTGATCGCGGTTCGCAGCACGCCGCCGATGCGCTGGATGCTGCCGCCGGTGAGGACGATCCGTCCATCGGAAAGCAGCGCCACCTGCTCGATGCTGGCGGCGTATTTCACGTTGTTGTGGCCATCGATTTCCAGGGTCGGCACGTTGAACGCACTGTCGAGCGTGCCGTCGGGGTTGAGGCGCATCAGGCTGTGGCGCGCCTGCCCGCCGTTGCCGGTGTATTCAAATTGTCCGGCCACCAGCACTTTGCCATCCGGCTGCACCAGCAACTGGCGCAGGGCGAAGGCCGGGAACGTGCCAAACTGAAGCACGACGTTGGTGTTGCGCAACTCCGGCACGTTGGCATTGAACGCGCTGTTCAACGCGAGGGTGAGACTGCCGCCCGGCGGCGAACTGATGGAAACCGGGGCCGCGAAGCTGGATGCGGTCCCCGCCAGGTTGGTGACCTCCGCGGTGTAAAGCCCGGCATCCCCGACCGTGATGCTGTCGATCACGAGTGTCGCCCCGGTTTTGCCGGGAAGCAACACGTCATTCTTGAACCACTGGTAGGAAAGCCCTCCGCCTTCCGCGGTTACCAAGAGGATCACTTCGGTGTTCGGTGAGGCGGTGATGCCAACAGGGTGTTCCACGATAACGGGGGGCGTCATAACCGTCACCACGGCGGCCCGGCTGCTGCGGCCACCGAGCGCGTTGGTTACAACGAGGCGGTATTCGCCCGCATCCCCCGCATCCATGTTTTCGATACGCAGGTTGAGCGTGGTTGCACCGGAAATACGCCCGCCGGATGAAAGCGTGGTGAAACCAGTCGGCGCAGGCTCATCGTCATCGACCAGGGGCGCGCCGTTGCGGGTCCACTGGTAGGTGACCGGCGCGGCTCCGGTGGCGGTAGCCGAGAGATTGAGAGTCGCGCCTTGAACGAGGCTTGTGTTTTGCGGCTGTTGGACGACATAGGGCGAGCCTTCGTCCTCAATGGCGAGAGCGATCACCTTTTGATTGGTGGAGAGCAACACCTGCCCGTTGGCCACGGCGGAGCCGGTGAAGCCGCCGCGCACGCCGGTGAAACGTTCCTCCCAGGTGATGGCGTCGGATGAGACATACGCCTGCCCCGAAGCCGTGGTCGCCACGAAGACGCCGTTGGCGAAAAAGACATGGGTGAACTCCGGCGTCGATCCGGTGGAGGACGCGTTGTGGGAAATATTCACTCCGGCTGTGAAGCTGATGCCGTCGGTCGAGCGGCGGATGCGATTGCCGCCGACAAGAACAAACATGCCATTGCCGTAGGTGACATCGACATAGCGGCCGCCCGTGCTGTCTTGGCGCACAGCCCAGGTATCGCCGCCGTCCACCGAGGAGATCACGAACGAGCGGTTTCCACCAAAATCCGAGCCGACGCCTACGAACTTGCCGCCGCCGCTGGCCATGCTGGCGACAAAGCGCTCGGTGGCCGAGACGTCGGGGCTGATCTCATCCCAGTCGATCCCGTTGGTCGATCCGGCGATGTAGCCGCGCGTTCCGATGGCGATGAAGCGCCCGTTGTGGTGGCTCACGGCTTCGAAAAGGCGGTTGAACGAGGGTTGGTTGGCCCGGTGCCACGTCAGGCCATCGTAAGAGTAATAGACACGGTCGGGCTCGGGCGCGTTCGAGGAGTTTCCGCCCACCGCCACAAACACGCCCGCGCCATAGGCCACGTCGCGGAAGTTGCCGGGCACCAGCGTGGATTGCCAATCGCGCCCGTCAAGGCTCACGTGGGCACGGTTTCCAACGACCGCGACGAAGCGGTCGCCGCCGTGGACGATGCGGCTGGCGGTGAAGCTGCCCGCGGTGGTGGAGCCGCCGGTAACCACAATGCCTTCCGGCCGCGCGTGAACCGTCGCCGCGAAGCCGTCGCCCATGAGCGTGCCATCGTAGGAAAACTGGCCTTGGATACGTTTGAAGTAATCCAGTTTCCCGGGCGCGATCACCGGATTTTCCTCCACCCATGTGATGGTGTCCGTGGACGAAATGACAGTGCCGTCCTCGCCAATGGCGACGTAGCGGGAATTCGCACTGGCTTGAAATCCGGCATGGGTCAGGTAGCCGACGCCGATCAGGTTCGCAGTGGTACCAGTGTCGCGCGCGACCCACTCGAAGACTCCCGGTTGACCGTCTTTTTCCCTGCGCACGACCAGCGTGCCGTTGTCACCCACGGCGATCCATCGATATGGCAGGCTGGCGGAAGAAACGATCATCACATCGACAAACCGCAGGTTGGCCGTCGTGCCGGAAGCCTCCGGCACCGCCTCGTCGCCCGACATCCGGAGGATGGTGCCGTTGTCGCCGACCATGAACTGCCCGCCGTAGCTGATGCCCGACCGCAACGTATTGGTGGTCGGGGAGGCCACGGGGGTGACCACATACCCCCGGTCGGAAACCCCGCCGGTCATTGTGACCCGGCGGATGACACCACCCTCGCCGCCGATGTATTCGCCGGCGATGGCGTGAAGGTCGCCGGTGGTCAGTGGATCGAACGGCGTTTTCAAGTAGGCATCGTTTAAATACGCCGCCCCGTTTGGTCCGACCCAAAACGAGGTAAAAGGAGCGGGCATTTCCGGACTGGTTCGGGTCACGTTCATAACCACGCGGGTGCCATCGGAGTTGGTGAAAACCTGCTGCGGCAACGCACCGATTGTGCGGGGGTCAGATCGGAGTGTGCGCCACGAAATGCCATCGTCGCTGGCCGCAAGCTGGGGGCCGGCCATCACGAAGCGGCTGCCGTTGAAGACCACCGACTGACCGCCGGCCGGGCCGTTGGCCTGCCGCCATGCGGTGGCGCCCGGGCCGGTCGAATAATAAATCCCGCCCAACGAGCCGACGAGATTGGCGACAAAACGGCCCTGCCCCGCGCCGACGGTGCGGACCTGCACGCCGGGAAACACCGTGGTCCATGCCGCGCCGTCAGGTGATACCGCGACGCCATTCCACCCGCCCGCGACCCAGTAGCCGCCGCCATGCGAAATGTCGCTGATCGCGCTGACTCCGATATTCGCCGGGGCCGACCACGTTTCGCCATCCGCGGAGAAGCGCACATTGTCGCCCGACCAATAGACAAACTGGCCGTCGAGGTGGCGCAGATTTCCCGGCAGGAACGAAGCCAGCGCGGTCGGTTGCACGTCCCAGACCACTCCGTCCACCGAGGTGGCGATGTTGGAGAACTGGGACGAAATGACGAATTTTCCTTCACCAAACGCCACGCCGGTAATGCCGAGATTGAATTGGAACGGCGTGTTGCGAGGCACCCAGTTCACGCCGTCAGTCGAAGTCATCAAAACGCCATGATCGCCACCGATCAGATAGGTCCCGTTGCCGAAGGCCACGGCATTGAGGTCGCGGGCGGTGGGGGCGGCGGAACGCCGCCAGGTGAGCCCGTCATCGGAGAGCGCGACGGTGCCCCTCTGGCCAATCGCGATGAACCCGCCATTGGCGGCGATCACTTGCCGGTGGTCGCGGTAGCCGTTCTCCGGGGTCAGATCGACCAATTGATTGGTGAACGTCTGCCCCTGCGGAAAGGCCCCTCCCAGAATCTTGGCCTCGATGCGCAACGTCCGGGTGAGGCTGTTCTCGGTGGTGGATGATTCCGAAGCAAGAGTCCCGTCCGCGATGGTTCCGGTGGTGAAGTTGAACGTGTTCGGTTGCTCCCAAGTGATCGCCCCGGCCTCGTTCACCGTGCCCACCGGGTCGCCGCCGATCTCCGCCACCGTGCCGTCGGGAAACACGTTGAAAATCATTTTCCCCGAGGCCGTGGGACCGGAATTAAACGCGCCGCTCAGCTCAATGGTGAGGTGGCCGGTGTAGGTGCCGACGTGGGGGCTCTGGGCGGAAACGGGATAAGCAACCCAAGGGAGAATGACAAAAGCCATCCACAGTTTAAGCATAATTGGAGAGTGAAACATCTTGGACATAAGCAACAATTAGAAATGTCAAACGGGCCAAGATCGTTTTCTCTCAAAGAAGAAAGGCAAATCAAAAATACCTACAAAAATCCCAGAAAATGATGGATAAAGGAAGGGTGTTTATTCAAACAAGCTTTCTACTGACAAATTGGTCTGCCCCATCGTTATCACTCTGTGATGCGGCAACTGGTGGCGGAACCACGTCCCCTGTTTGCGGATCAGCCGGTTGGTGTTGCGGATGATTTCCTCCCGCAGTCCGGCGCGGTCCATCTCCCCGCGCAAGAACCGCAGGGTCTCCCGATACCCGATGGCCGAGGCGGCGGACGGGTTTTCCTCCAGACCTTCGTGCGCGAGGTGTTTCACCTCGTCCACCAATCCCGCCGCCAGCATCTGGTCCACCCGTTGCGAGACGCGCTGCCGCAGGGATTCCGGCTCCCGCTGGAGCAACACCAGTTTCAACGGCAGTCCTTTGCAGGGGAAAGCAGCGGACCGCATCCGCGCTTGCAACGCGGCCAGGGAGAGACCGCTGGCCAGGCAACGCTCCAGTGCCCTGGCCACCCGGCGGGGATTGCGCGTGTCCAATTCACCCAAGCCTTCCGGATTCAACCGCCGCAGTTCCTCCAGCATCGTCTCCGGTTCTTCCCTCTCCATCCGGTCGATGCGGGCGCGCAATTCCGGCCGCGCCGGACACTCGTCCACCACCGGCGCCCAAAAGCTTTTCAGGTAAAAACCGCTCCCTCCGGTCACCAGAACCTTGCGCCCGCGGTGGGCAATCCCCGCCACGGCGGACGCCGCTTCCCCGACGAAACGCCGGATGTCCCACGGGTGGTTGACCGGGGTCACGTCAATCAAGTGGTGGGGCACCCGCGCCCGTTCCGCCGGCGTGGGCTTGGCCGTGCCGATGTCCATTCCCCGGTAAAACAAAAGAGAGTCCGCGGAAACAATCTCGGCGTCGTTGGCTTCGGCCCATTGCAGGGCGGTTTCGGTTTTGCCCACGGCGGTGGGCCCCGTCAGCAAGTGCAGGACCGTGCCGGCCGGAATGGACTCCGCATTCATGCCGGGGGCGCGACGTACCCTTCAGTTTCCGGCCGGAGCGGCGCCGACGCCGGCCACGAGATCGCTCAATTTCTCTTTAAGCGCGGGAACGATTCGCGCGGTGTTGTCCAAGTTGTGACGGATGCAATTAACCAAAGCGCTGCCCACCACCACCCCGTCGGACACGGCCGCAACTTGGGCAACCTGCCCGCGGGTGGAAATCCCGAAGCCGACCACCACCGGAATCGAAACTTGTTTTTTAATCCGTTCGACCGCATCGCCAATGTCTCCGGCCAAACTTTCCCGCTCACCCGTCACTCCCTCGCGGGAAACGTAATAAACAAAGCCGGAAGCGGATTCGGCAATCAGGGGAATTCGGGACTCCGGTGTGGTCGGAGCGACGATGAATATGTTTTTCATTCCGCGGGCGCGGCTGGATTCCAGCAGTTCCGCGGCCTCCTCGGGAGGCAGGTCCAAGGTCAGCAAACCGTCCACCCCGGCCTCCAGTGCGGTTTGCACATAGGCATCGACGCCTTTGTTAAAGACCAGGTTGTAATAGGTGTAAAAAACGATGGGGACCTCGCTGAACTTGCGGATTTCCCGCACCAGCTCAAAAACCCGATCAGCGGTCATGCCGCTTTCCAGGGCCCGCTGAGCCGCCAATTGGTTGGTGAGGCCGTCGGCCAGGGGATCCGAAAACGGCACCCCCAGTTCCAGAACGTCCACGCCTCCGTCAATCAACGTCCGGCAAACCTCCAGCGAGGTGGCAAAATCGGGATCACCCGCGCAAACGTAGGCGACGAAGCAGGCGCGGCCCTCGTCACGGGCGCGGTCAAATTGGTTGGCAATGCGGTCCTTCATGAATTGAAACGAGTTTTGGAGCGGAGGGCCGGGGAGCAATCTTTTTCGCCACCACCCTGTTCAGCCAAACAACAGACGGCGGGCGTTGCCGCCGAGGATGGCGGCGCGGGCGGATTCCTCCGCCAAAGACGAGCGAACCTCCTCCACCATCCGGGCAAAACCGGGCGGTTCTCCGGATTTTGGATACAGGCGCAAAGGATAATCGGTCCCGAACAAAATTTTATCCGCGCCGACCGCGTCGGCCACCGCTTGGTAAATTCGGGCATCGTAAAGAAGCGGCGAGGCGGCGGTATCGTAAAACACATTGCGCAGATCCTTGCGGACTGCCCGGTTCAGTTCAAAAAACGGGATCAGCCCGCCCCAGTGGGCGAGGATCAACCTCAAATCGGGAAAGGTTGCGGCCAGCCATTGAAAATCTTCCAGCCGGTCGAAGCGTCGGCCGGGACGCTGCCGGCCCAGCACCTCATTGACATGAAACAGGAACGGCAACCGCAGGTCACGGGCTGTTTCGGCCACCGCGAGAAACGCCTCTTCCCGCAAAAACCAGCCTTGGGCGGCGGGCGACAACTCCCCCGCCCCCAGCGCCCCCTCCCCCGCCGCGCGGCGAAGTTCCTCCACCGCTGCTTGCCCGGCGGCCGGTTGCAGGGTGGCGAACCAGGAAATCCGGTCCGGATGGGCGGCGGCCCATTCGGCATACCACCGGTTCTGCTCGGCGCAGGTGTTTTGGCTTTCCCAATACCACCCTTGCAAAACCACCCGTTCCACCCCGGCTTCGTCCATGTCACGCAGCAGTTGATCGACCGTCACCCACCCTTGCAGGGAAGGCCGCCCGTCCGGAGGCGCCACCAGTTCCGCCCAATGCAACTCCCCGCGCGCCGCCGCCCAGCCGCGCGGATCGGCCGCGACCTCCGGCGAATACAGATGGACGTGACAATCGATGATGCCGCTCATGATTCGGGAGTCGCGGGCGGGGCATCCGGTTTGCGGTCGCTGTGGCCGAGATCGCGGTCCGGATCCACCACGTCGCGAATGGCCTGCTTCAATTCCTTGGGTTCGGGAAAGCGTCCCCGCTCCTTGCGGGAAAAAAGGGTCACCCCGTTCAACCGAACCTCCAACACGCCGCCGCGGCCAGGCACCAAAGCCACTTCGCGCAATTCCTCCGGAAAGGTGGTCAAAATTTCCTGGGTCAGCCAAGCCGCCCGGTGCAGCCAGCGGCATTGGGTGCAGTATTCAATTTCGAGTCTCGGTTTGTCACTCATGGCTCGTCACGCATCGACTTCGCCCGCCGCCAACCCGGACGGCAGCGGCGCGGGGCGGTCGCAAATGGATTTAGTTTTCACATGCCTGCCTTTCTCCGAAGATTCCAACATGGCGGTCATGATGTCGAGCACGTGAAACGCCAATTCGCCCGAAGCCCGCGGCGGCCGCCCCGACCGCCGGGCCGCGGCCATGTCGGCCACCCCGAGGCCGCGGCTGTTGTCGGCGTTGGGAAACGCCAGCGGAAAATCGGTCCATTCTTTGTCCCGGCCCTCCCTGACCCGGACCGGCCCGCCGAACGTGTTGGGATCGGGAACCGAAAGGGTTCCGCGGGTGCCGTAAATCTCCATGCGCGGCAGGGAATGGTTCCACACGTCAAACGAGGTGATCATCGTTCCAACCGCTCCGCTGTGAAAATCGAGCACGCCGGCCACGTGGGTCGGCGTGTTCACCGGAATGGGTTCCCCCTTGCGAGGGCCGGAACCGATCACCCGTTCCGGCCGGGAAATCCGGGCCGAGCCACAAACCCGCCGCACCGGCCCGAGCAGATGAACCAGAGCGGTCAGGTAATACGGCCCCATGTCAAACATTGGACCGCCGCCGGGCTGGTAGTAAAAATCCGGATTCGGGTGCCACGATTCGTGACCCGGCCCCTGCAAAAAGGCGACGGCGGATACCGGGTCGCCAATGGCGCCGGCGTCGATCAGTTGGCGGCAGGTTTGCAAACCGGCGCCGAGAAACGTGTCGGGCGCGCAGCCAATCGGCAGGTTTCGTTTTTTGGCTTCGCGCAACAAGGTGCGTCCCTCCGCGCGGGTCACCGCCAGCGGTTTTTCGTTGTAAACCGGCTTGTTCGCCCGCAGCGCGGCCAAGGCCACATCGAAGTGGGCGTGGGGCTGGGTCAGGTTGACAATCAGGTCAATGTCCGGATCGGCCAGCATCTCCTCCAATCCAAGCACCTTGGGCACGCCATACTCCGCCGCCCGCGCCTCCGCCGCCTCCCGGTTGAGATCGCAGCAGGCCCCCACGGCGAGGGACGCACACCGGGAGGGAGCTTGGAAATAGATGGGGCTGATTTTGCCACAGCCCACGATTCCGAGAGTGGTTGTCATTGGCGGAAGAGGGTGTGGATTTTTCCCCGGCGAAACAAGCCGGATTCAATGCCGGTTGAAACGTGCGAGGTCCCCCGCGCCGATTTATTGAACCTTCAGGGTTGGGGCGCGCCAAGGCTGGGCCTCAGGCGTACATAAGTTTTCCCTTCGGTTCTGGAATGGGTAGACCGTCCTCCTTCGCCGTCTTCAAACTTTCAACGCTCAAACCTACCCTCGCGGAGGCGCCAGCCGCCAACCCCGCCGGGTCGTGGTTCCGTTTTCCTCACTCTCAACCACCAGCACGCCCTCCAGGCCCCGCAAATCGTCGGGCACGTTTTGCACCGGGATGGTGAACACCCAGTC
>PXDN01000256.1 GCA_003566375.1 Opitutia bacterium | reverse complement strand
TTCCCCACCCACAGTTCCGACGAAAACCTCGTGCTCGGGCTCAGTCCCGGCGGCATCGACGACCGCGGCCGCCAAGTCGACCCGCTGCCGCTCTACGGCTTTCTGCTGACCGACCCGGACTCGAACGCCGACAAGGAACGGATTGTTCTTTGCTCCGGCGTTCACTCCAACGAGGTCCTGGCCAATTACGTGCTCGAAGGGTTGATCGACTGGCTGCTCGGTCCCGACCCCCGCGCGAAAGCCCTGCGGCAACGGGTTGAGTTTTACGTTTATCCGATGGTCAATCCCGACGGCCGTTACGCCGGCTACAACCGGGGCAACGTGCAGTGGCCGTCGCGCGACACCAACCGGTTTTGGCGCGAGGACTTGTATGAAGACATGGATGACATCCGGCAAATTGCCGAGGCGATGATCGCCGACTCCGGCGCGGAGAAGGTGACTTGGTTTTTTGATTTCCATTCATGGAGCAACACCCTCAACCACTTTGTGATCATGAACCCGCCGACGGTGAACACGGTTTTTTGGCGGGAGCTGCAACGGCGCGAACCGGCCATGGGGCAAAGCGTGGGCACCCCCTCGACCTGGCAGAGCCGCCGCTTTGCCGTTGAAACCCTCAACGCCACCCACGGCTTGATTCCCGAAACCATGTTCCGGGCCGGGGAATACCCGGAGCGCTACCTTGCCATGGGCGAACGGTTCGGGATCGCCCTGTTTCACGAAATCGATCCGCCCGGCTTCCCCACTCCCGGCGCCAATGTTCTCATCCTCACCAAGGTGGGTGATCCGCGGGAGGAGGACGCGCGCCGCTTGGGTAATTGGCTGGAAACGGCCCGCCCGGAGGAATTTCGCGTCGATTACTCCGCCGATTTGGCAATTGACGTGCTGGAAAGCGACGAAACTCTGACCGAAACCCAAGCCGGACTGCTCAACCTCTACGATTTGATCATCGTGCCGCCGGCCGGCGTTGGTCCGGCGGAAGCGTTCGCCAGTCCGGATTGGAACGATGTGGCCACCCCCGTCCTGAACCTGAACACCCGCACGACCGGCGCCGGTCATTGGGATTGGTTCGGCCCGGCGGAGACCGTTGAAGAGACTTCGCGCGATCTGGTGATCGCCGATCTCCACCACCCGCTGTTTCAAGACATCGACACCGTCTCCGGGACGGTGTCGCCATGGGAAGGAGAGTCGCCCGCCCTGTTGCTCCCGGACGCGGGAGGCCAACCGGTCAATGGAAGAGTCGCCGGTTGGTCGGACACCGAAACCGGCGGCATCAATCCGCGCCGCCCCTGGCTGGCGGAATGGGAAGCGAACGGGAACCCGTTTCACGGCGGCACTACCCGCGCCCCGGCCGCGCGGCGGATTTTTTTCGCCGCCCCGGAAACGGGGGACTTTCCCGACAACCTGTCTCCCGTCGGCCGCAAGCTTCTTCTCAACGCCGCCGCCCGCGCCCACCGCCCCCGGCTTCTGATGCTGGTCGCCGATGGCCACTCCGCCGAAGGCACCGCGCGGCAAATGGGGGAATGGATCCGGGCCAAAACCGGCGGAGCCTTCGCGGTGGATTATTCCGCCGACCTCGAGCCGAACGTGCTCGCCAGCCCCCAATCCCTGAGCGATGCCCAAATGTATTTACTCAACCGCTACGACTTGATTCTCATGCCGCGTTTCGGGGTCGGTTCGGCCGGGAACTTCTCCAATCCCGACTGGAACCGCGTGACCACCCCGTTGATTTGCATGAATCCGTTTTCCATCACCGACGGCCGCTGGGGTTGGATCCCCGACGGCACTCCCACGCCCACCTCCCCTCCGCCCGTGCAAAGACTTTTCACGGCCGAGCCCGGCCATCCGGTTTTCTCCGGCCTTTCCCCCGGCCACGGCGGCCTGCCGGTTTTCGCCGATCCGCTCAGCATCATGCAAGTGGAACTCGACTCCCGCAATCTACACGGCCTCACCCTCGGCTGGACCGACCGCCAACAAAATGGATTCAACCGCGGTTTCCCGTGGATACATTTTTGGGACGGCACCGAGACGGCCTTTCACCGCGCCGGCGGCACGGAATCCCCCGGCGGCAAGCGGATGCTCTTTCTCGGCCCCAGAGCCAACGCGCCCAACCCGTTTACCCGCGACGGCCGGCGTCTCCTGCTCAACGCGGTCGAGCTGATGGGTGCCAAACCGGACTCCCGCAGCGACGATCCCGGCGGTTTCCAAGCCTGGCGTCACCACTATTTCACCGCCGCGCAACGCGCCGATGCCTCCATTGGCGGCACGCGGGGCGACGCTTCCGGTGACGGCGTGACCAACCTCGTGAACCACGCCCTCGGGCTTTCCCCGTTCGAACGCGCCCGCGACCACCTGCCCGCTCCCGAAATCCGAACGTTTCCCACCGGCCCCACCGGGCAACCCCATCTTTCCCTTCTGCTCCGCCGTCCCGCCTCCGTGACCGACGTGACCTTCCGCGTGGAAGTCTCCAGCGATCTCCTTGACTGGACGGAGGAAGCCGTCCTGGTGGAGGAGACGGACACCGGCGACGGTTGGATAGAAACCCTCCCCCGCTCCCCCGCCCCCCTCACGGAGGAAACCAGCGGATTCCTTCGCGCGCGGTTTGAGCCTTCCTGGTGACAGCGCCGCCGAAACGGGTTGTTACGGCGATCACATTGGTTATGAAAAGAAGGTGCCGTCCTTTTAGCGGGCGACATGCGGTTTGCAAGGGGAGCGCCCTGCTTTAAGCGGGCGGAATGCGGTTGCAAGGGGAAACGACTGGGCTTCGCTTCGCCGCCTAAAGGCTGGCACTCCCATGAGCAGCCTATCTTCGAACAAGGAGCGCCATACGAAGCGGGCGTGATCCCATTTTGTTTGCGCTATGTGCTTACTCAACGAATACGCCGCCTGAAGGCTGGCGCTCCCAAAGAGCCGTCCGGCATACCGCCGCCAAGGGAGTTTGCACTTGGTCGAGCGGGGCCGGGGGAGTGTTGCGTCGGTTAAACCGGATCGGACACCGCCAGGCGCGGTTCCGCCGGTTTGGGGACGCAGCGGTCGATTTCCTCCACCGCTTGTTGGGTGTCGATGACCCGCGCGTAGCGGTCGCGCAAGGTCGCGATGGTGGCATCGTGCAACGACGGGGTCACCGTCGTGCAGGCGTCACCCACCAGCGTCACCAGAAACCCCAAATCGCAGGCGGCCCGCACGGTCGTGTCCACGCACTCGTTGGTGTAAACCCCGACCACGAAGAGGGCGTCGATGCCGAGATTTTTCAGCACATAGTACAGATTGGTGGTCGAAAAAACCCCGCTGGAGGTTTTGTTGATGACGATCTCATCGCCGACAGGCGCCACTTGCGGCAAAAACTCCGCCTCCTTCGAGCCGGGCGGCGCGAGGATGTGCAGCCGCTTGTGACCCGCCCCGCGGTCGCGTCCGTCCTGGGTGAGGGATTGGATGCGGGTGTGGATGACCTCCAGCCCGTTGTTGCGAAATCCGTTTTGCAGGCGCCGGATGTTGGGAATGACGGTCTTTTCCAGACTGTCAAAATAATAGTTTTGGGCCGCGGACGAGACGTCGTTGGCAAAGTCCTCGGAAAAAACTCCGTGGCCGCGGGCGGCGTCGAGAAACTGCATATCGATCACCAGCAGCGCCGTGTCGCGTTTGGCGAGGTTGCGCAAATGGCCGGGGTGATCGACGATCGACTCATGGTAAACGCCTTTGAGCGGGTCAATGTCCTGTGGCAAGGGAATCTTGGTTTCTTCATTCATGACGTGGTCAATCCCGCGCGGGTTGGTTGGGTTGCAAAATCGGGGTTGTTGGCCAATTCGATCACTGTTTGCAAGACAACATTGGCCCCGTGTTCGATGTCCTGCCAGGAAGTCCATTCGGCGGGCGAATGGCTGACCCCGCCGATGCTCGGCACGAAGACCATTCCCATGGGCGCGAGCTGGGCCAGAATCTGGGCGTCGTGGGCCGCTCCGCTCGGCATGCGCAGGGAACCGATGCCCAGGCGGGCGGACCCCTTTTCCACCGCCTCCACCACCCGGGGATCGCACCGCACCGGCTCGATGCGGCTGAGAATTTCGAAGTCAAACATCAGGGTGCGCCGCCGCGCGATAACCGAGAGGGTGCGGCGGAAAGCGTCGTGCAGTTCCTCCAGCTTTTCCGGATCGGTGTCGCTGACGTCGAGGGAAAAGGTAACCTCCCCCGGAATGGTGTTGGCGGCCCCGGGCAACAGTTCCACCCGCCCGATGGTGGCGCGGGCGAGATCGCTGCCGTTCTCCTCGAGGATGCGGGGAATTTCCCCGGTGAATTCGGCCAGACCGGCAAACGGGTCGTGCCGCATCTCCATCGGGGTGGTGCCGGCGTGATTGGGCGTGCCGATTAACCGGGCCGACCATTTGAAGAGCCCGGTGATGTTTTCCACCACGCCGATGGGCACGCCCTTGGCGTCCAGCACCGGCCCCTGCTCAATGTGCAACTCCAGGTAGGCGGCGATGGCGCGGGGGTCGCGCCGGGCGTTCAGAGCGTCCATCGCCACCAATCCGTGCCCGGCCATCGCTTCGGTCAGGGTGACGCCGTCCAGGTCACGGGCGTTGTGGATGATTTCCGGATTCAACATCCCCGCCACCGCCTGGGAGCCAAACATGCCGCCAAACCGGCCTTCCTCGTCGGAAAACGAGATCAGCTCGACCGGCCAGCGGGTCTCGATTTTCTCCTCGGCGATCCGCCGCAAACATTCCAAACCGATCAGCACTCCGAGCGATCCATCGAAAATGCCTGCGTTGGGCACCGTGTCGATGTGGGAGCCGATCAGCAGCGCGGGACGGTCGTCGGGCGGCGTCAGCCGGGCCGACACATTGGCGGCGCCGTCCCGGGAGTCGAGCAAACCGGCTTCGCGGATTCGTTCGCACAACCAGTCGCGGGCCTCCATGTCGGCGTCGGTAAACGCCATGCGGTACAGCCCTCGTTTCTCGTCGCGCCCGATTTCGCCCAAGGCGGTCAACTCCGCCTGCAGGCGCTCGAAACGAACGCGCGGCCAATCTGTTTCCTCATGCATGGCGGCAGCCTAACAGCCGCGGCACGGGAGCCGCAAGGGTTTCCCGTTGCATCGCGCCTTTGCTCGATGATCCGGTGTGGCATCGAGCCTTTGCTCGATGAGATCCCGCAACATCAAGCCTTTGCTCGATGATCCGGTTACCATCAGCTTGGCCGCCCGCCAAAATAAAAGCGAACGGGGAATCACTTCCGCCGTTCGCTGATGGGAACAAAAAAAATCTGGCCGTGCTCAGGCTTTATGGGACCGCTGAAAGCGGCGGCGCAAAACCGGCAGCAGAAAAACCGCAAGCCCCGCGGCGACCCCGAAAACCGCCGGTTCGGGCACGGCTACCACCACGTTGTCATAAACGGCGAAAACGGTGTTCGGCGCGACCGAGGTGAAAATATCCATGTAACCGACCATGATGTTGCCGGTGCCGGGAGTGGTCAGCGTTTCGGCCCAGATGTTGCCATTGACCGAAAAAATCGTGCGGTCGGCCAAGGCGGTCATTTCCACTTGCAGCCATTGGTTGCCGGGAATGGCTCCGAGATATGCCTCGCTGTAGGGCGGGTTTTGGGTGGCTTGGGCCGTGCCGCCGGCAAAACCCCCGGCCGTGCCGGTTTGCTCCGCGCCGTCAACATAAACCCGCGCGTCGCGGGCCGCGCCGTTGTCCCCTGTCATGGCGTAATGAATCCCGTGGTTGACCGGTCCCGTGCCCGGGGTGGCGGTGTTGGGCACCTGCGTGGCGGTGGAAGTGTGCCCGACGCCGAAAATCGCGAACTCGGTGGTGGCGCTCCCCGCCACGTTCAACCAAAGGTCAAAGGAAAGAGTGATGGGCGTGCTGAAATTCTGGCCGTTCGGAAACGCCAGAATGGCACTGCTGGCACCCGTCGGCCCGAGATTGGAGTCCAACCGCAGGCCGGTGGTTCCGGTTCCCGACGGGGCCGCCGGTATCCCGACCGTGCTGTAATCGTAGGCAAAATTGGACGCGTTGACCCCGCTCGACTCGGAAACCGTCCAGCGGGTGGAACCCAAACCGTCGTTAAAATTCTCGGTGAACAATACCTGACCCGAAGCATGGAAAACCGGGAGAAGGCCGCCAAGGACACAAGTCAATGTGGCAAGCGGCCGAAAAAAAGAGGGATGTTGGGAAGCAGAATAAAATTTCATGCGGATTCAATACAAGACAAGTCTGGTAAAATTCAAGCGGATTTTTAGAATTTTTGTGTATTTTTAAAAACGTAATCCGCATAAGCATGAAATAAAGCGCACAAATACAAATATTCTGGCGTGAGCATGCCGTCGGTCCTGAAACTCGCGCGGCCACAAGCGGCGACAAACTCCATGGGCGTGGCGGGCGTTTATTCCCGTCGGCGGACGGCTTTCCGCCCATTCCGGCATGGAAATGGGGAAGAAGGGTTGCTTTGCCATACCCGTTGGACAACCGCGCGGTTTTTGGCTTTGGGTTTTTCCCAATTCCCGGTTCAATCGTTATCTTTGTAAACGGAGCCGCCCGGCGGCTCCCTGAAATTGACCAATCCAAAGGAGGTTTCACATGACCGAGGATCTCGTCGTAACGGAAATCAAAACATTGATCGGCAAACACAGCTGGAAGGAAATTTCCCAGCGGGTTTCGGGTTGGCCCGACCCCGAAGTCGCCGATTTGCTGCTGCATTTGGAGAAAACCGACCGGGTGCTTCTCTACCGGTCCCTGCACCGGAAGAAAGCGGCCGATGTGTTCGCGCACTTGGATCACGAGCACCAGGATTCCCTTCTTCAGGAACTCGGCGCGGAGGACACCCGCCACCTGTTGGCCAACCTCAGCCCCGACGACCGCACCTCCCTGCTCGAGGAACTTCCCGCCCAAGTCACCCAACGACTGTTGCAGCTTCTCTCCCCCGAGGACATGGAGGAAGCCCGCCAACTGCTCGGCTACCCGGAGGAGAGCATCGGGCGCCTGATGACGCCCGACTACGTGGCGGTGCGGCCCGACATCACGGTCGCCGAAGCCTTGGATAGCATGCGCCGCGCCGGCAAGGACCGGGAAACCTTCAACATCATCCATGTGACCGATCCCAACGGCAAGCTGCTCGACAGTTTGCGGCTGCGGCGTTTCATTCTCGCCGATCCCAACGCCACGGTGGAATCGATCATGGATTTCAAGTTCGTCAGCCTCTCCGCCTTTGATGATCGGGAACAAGCCGTGCGAATGATCCGCCGCTACGACCTCTACGCCTTGCCGGTGGTTGATTCCGACGGCATCCTGATGGGCATCGTGACGATGGACGACGTCATGGACGTGGCCGAAGAAGAGGTGACGGAGGATTTCCACAAGGCGGCCGCCGTCAGCCCGCTCGACATGCCATACAGCCGCGCCAGCTCGGCCTTCCTATACCGCAAAAGAATCGGTTGGCTAACGGTGCTCCTCGGCGTGAATCTCATTTCGGCCATCGTGGTCGTCTCCTACGAGGAAACCCTTGAGGCCTTTTTGGTTCTGGCCACCTTCATGCCACTGGTGGTCGCCTGCGGAGGCAACGCGGGCGCACAGTCGGCAACCCTGATGGTCCGCGCCCTCGCCACCGGCGATGTGAAACCCAACCTCTGGATACCGCCGTTTCTCAAAGAACTCGCCGTGGGCGGCTTGCTGGCCGTTTCGATGGGAGTGTTGTCCTACGCGCTCGGGTTTTACCGCGGTGGTGCGGACATCGGCCTTGTCATCGGAATTTCCATGGTGGCCATCATCATCATCGCCAATCTGATTGGTGTAGTCCTTCCGTTTACCTTGACCAAGTTCAAAATGGACCCGGCGGTGGCCAGCAGCCCGTTGATCACCTCCCTCATGGACGCGATCGGTCTGCTCATTTACTTCTGGATGGCCACCAAGCTTCTCGATCTGGTGTAAAGCGTGCGGGCTCTTCAGTCGTCCAAACTCCGGGCTTCCGCCAGGATTTCCCCCTCCTCTTGCCAAAAGGCGATGACCATCGGGCGGCAGCAGATTTCGCAGTCGTAATCCACCTCCGCCGGAACTTCCCCGGGCGATGGCGCGGCCACCTCGAACGTTTCGTAACAAGCCGGACAAACAATCCTCACGAATTCAGTGGACATGCCGGAATCATACCACAAAACCCGCATTCGGAAAGGAGGATGGAGGGAGAGGAGTTCACTTATCCCGGCAGCGCCCCGGCTTTGGGCTTCTGGAAAGCTCTTCGAGGGCAAAGAACCGTTTTGTTGTGCTCTTGCCATTCTTCACCCGGGGAGTGAACGAAAAAACTCATCACCTGCAAGGGCCTTTACGCCAGCAGTTCCCCCAACTCCTCCAGCGACAGGGCCCCGCGGGATGCCTCGCTTTCCGAAAACAGGTCGGCCAGCAGGCTTTGCTTGGCCGCCTGCAGGCGCAGGACTTTTTCCTCCACCGTGCCCGCCGCGATCAGTTTGATGCTGGTCACCACTTTCTTCTGACCGATGCGGTGGGCCCGGTCGGTGGCCTGGGCTTCCGCCGCCGGATTCCACCACGGATCGAAATGGACCACCGTGTCGGCCCCGGTCAAATTGAGGCCGGTGCCGCCCGCCTTCAGGGAGATGAGAAAAACCGGAATCGACGGATCGCCGTTGAAACGGTCGCACTCCCCCAACCGGTCGCGGGTTTGGCCGTCGAGATAACACCAGGGGATTTCCAGTTCCTCCAGTTCTCGTTTGAGCAATTGCAAAACGGATACAAACTGGGAAAACACCAGCATGCGGTGGCCACCGTCCATCGCCTCTTCCAACAGCTCGCGAAAGGCGGTTAGTTTGGCCGAAGCCGAGGCCGGCGCCGCCTCGTCGATCAGGCGGGGATCGCAGCAGATTTGGCGCAACCGCAGCAATTGGGTAAACAGGGCCGTGCGGGAGGGCGCGGTTTTTTCTCCCGCTCCAGCGCCCGCTTCGGCCAGCAACCGCCGGCTTTTTTCCAAGAAACGGTCATACAATTCCCGCTGTTGCCCTTCCATGTCACAGAACAAGGTTTGCTCGATTTTTTCAGGCAACTCCGGAGCGACCCATTGCTTGGTGCGCCGCAAGATGTAGGGAGCGGCCTTGCGGCGCAACCGGTCCTCGTGCCATTGCCGGTCTTCCCCGCGGGCGCCGGCGGGAATCGCGGGCAAATACCCGGGCATCAAAAACGCGAAGAGCGAGCGCAGGTCCTCCAGGCTGTTCTCCACCGGGGTGCCGGTCAGCAAAAACCGTCCCCGCGCCCGCAGGCGGCGCAGGGCGCGGGCATTGCGGGTGCGGCGGTTTTTGATGTGCTGGGCCTCGTCGGCCAAAGCCAACCCGAAACGCGTCTTGGCAAACAGCTCCTCGTCCCGCAGCAGGGTCCCGTAGGAGGTGATGATCACGTCCCAGTCTCCAAAATTCCCCTCCGCGGTCAGCCGGTCCTCCCGGTGATGGATGAAAACACGCAGCTCCGGGGTGAATCGGGCCGCCTCCCTCCGCCAGTTGCCGACCAGGGAAGCGGGGCAAACCACCAGCGCGGGTTCCGGCCGTGGCGTTTCGCGCCGCGCCGCCGCGATCAGGGCGAGCGCCTGCACCGTTTTGCCCAATCCCATTTCATCGGCCAAAATCCCGGCGAGATTGTTGTGATACAGGTGCAGCAGCCAGGCGGTTCCAATTTTTTGATACAACCGCATCACGCTTTCCAAGTGGTCCGACAGGGGCGGCGGGGTGAGCTTGGAAAGGTTGCGCAACGCTTCCGAACGCTGGCGCCATTCCTCCGGCGGATGAAACCCGGGCAGCAGGTTTTCCAGCAACTCCCCCGCCGCCACGGTTTCTCCCGCGCTCAGCTCGTGGGAGGTGGCGGGACTGACATGGGCCGAAGTTTGCCCCGTGAGACCGCGGCGCACCTCCTCCAGCCGCCGAATGTTGGCGGCGGGAACCAGGACCGTTTTGCCGTCGGGAAGATCCACGTACGGTCTTCCCGTTTGCAAAGCCTCCCGGATTTGACCGCCGGAAACGCCGGGGGCCTCCAACCGCAAATCCAACCGGCCCGCCCCCTCCCCGCCGGAGACAACCTCGGCCCGCACGTCGGCCTCCAACAATCCATGGAAGTTTTTCTGAAAATTCGGGGTGAATTCAGCCGCCAAAATCCCGCGCAGGCGTTCGTGATGCTCGGATAAAAAGCAGAGGGTTTTGTGCCGGTCGCGAAGCCACCATTTCCGATTGGACGGCTCCAAAATAAAATCGTGACTCTTGACCAATTCCAAGGCGTCGCGGTAGCGCGGGTCTTCCCGGGACGGGAGCGACACGCAAAGGAAATGCGGCGAACCGTCCACCAGCAGCGGGGCGCGCGCCACCTTGTCGCGGGCCGGCTCCCGCGGAGAGGCGCGCTTTGCCGCCAGCGGCGGTGACTTCCCCGGTTCCCGGCTGGCCCGGGAGTTGTCGGCGGCGGGTTCGGCGAGGTGCCCGCTCACTCCGGACAATCCCGCTTCCGTCCATGGAATCGGGGTTTCCGGGCGATTGATCAGAAAAAAACAGGCTTCGCCGACAAGCCCGGCGGTCAATGCGCGCAGCTGGGCGCGGTTGAGTTGAATAAAGGAAGAAGCGGCGCCGCCACACCAGTCCTCCAGTTGTTTCCATGCCGCGGACTGGGCGGCGTTCAGTTTGTATTCGTCATCCGGATGCAACTTTTCCGGTTGCAGCGGTTTTCCTCCCTCCGGACACAACTCCAGCTTCACCGGAACGGCGTCGCGCGCGGCCGCAACCGCCAAATTAGGCGGCAACAAAATCCGCACCCGCAAGGGCAATCCTTTTTCCGTGGAAACGCGCAAACCAGCCATGCGTCCCAATCACGCCCGAATGACCGGCCGGGTCAAGGACCGGTTGGCGGATCGTGTGAAAGCCAACGGGCGACACGACGGGCAGGCGGGCATGTCGTCCGTTCGGCGGCCCCTGACGGCGGCTGAAGCACGCCGCTCCCCTTGCACACCGCATCTCGCCAAGCACGGGAGCGCCGTGCATAAGCCGGCGAATCGAGGCCCCAAGGGAACCGCTTGCACACCGCATGCCGCCCGCTTAAGCATGCCGCTCCTGGACGCGACGCGGCTTGACCCGGCGGCGTTCGCCCCCAATGACTGGTGATCTT
>PXDN01000235.1 GCA_003566375.1 Opitutia bacterium | reverse complement strand
GAGATTCACCAGAGGACCAGGCTCGCTTTCCAACCCTCGGCAATCTTAGAGGTTGGTGACGATTTCCAGTAAACCACCCGCTGCTCCGTCCGGCGCTTCCGCAGGCCAATAAATTTGTTTTGGGACAACTCATGTTTCGTCTCCGGGTCCGGGTTTTTGAACCGGGGCGCGGGCGTCCAAAATCCGCCGCAACTCCTCCGGTAACCCTTCCCGTTTCTCTTGAATGGTTCGCAACCCCTCTTCGGCGTGGCGCCCCCAGAAAAAGGAGGCGTCGGCGTGTTGAATGGCGGCCACCCGCACCGCCAGGGGCGCCTCTTCCTCTCCCGCCTTGCGCAAATGGTGGCCGAGGGCGGCCCGCTCGGCGAGAGCGATGCCCCAGATAACAATCGCGCAGACGGCCGCCAATGCCAGGACCCTGTGGCGGGCGAATCCAAGGGCGAGCAGCAGCACGCCCGCGCCGAAGGGGACGCCCGCGACATTCAGGTATTTGGCCAACCGGGCGGCGGCGGTCTCCTGATCGGGTTTCGGGGCGGCGTACTCCAACGCGGGCACGACCACGCCGTAGCGTGCCATCACCGCTTCCGGGGAAGACTCTTGCAGGTCCGCCCCGGCGGCCAATGGTTCGAAAACCATGGTGGCGGCCAGGGACCGTTCCCCCGGCACCAGAAATCCGAAAGCCGGCGTCCGCCGCGGGAGGTCCAACGTGATTTGGCCGATCGGGGAATCTTCCGCGAGGGAAAATCCGAAGGGGCCGCCGCCGCGCACCGGATCCTGGCCGCGCGGCACGAAGCCGGCGCTGCCGACCACCGTCCACACCGCTTGTGCGGAATCAAGCAAGGGGTGATCCGTCAGGCGGGGAGGATTGATCATCAACCGCCAGAGATATTCCCGGTCCCCCCGCGTCACTGTCTTCAGGTTGCCGCGAACGGCGGATTGCAGGGAAATCCGCGCTTGGTCCAGCAGGACGGGATCGTCCCCCCGCATCCGGTCCCTCACGATCAGGGTCACGAGAAAATCCGCCCGCTGCGGGTCGTCCAAATGGAGGGCGGCATCGGCGGAGGGGAGTCGCAGAGTGGAGACATCGGCTTCCGCCAGAACCGACCGGTATTCGGCCCGCAGGGTGAGCCACCCGCCGGCCAGCCCGGTGAGGCAGAGAATCGCGCCGGCGCCCGCCAGCCCCAGGCGCCAACGGCGCGGCCAATGGCCGCCCAGTTGCGGGATCGCCCGACCGACCAAAAGGGCGGGAATTAGAAAAAGTCCCCCGATGATGGCGATGATGGTGAGCAGGTTGATGTCCATGGCCGGTTTCCTCAGGTGAGAATCAACAGGAAGATCATGATGACGCAGCCCGCGGCCGCGACCATCAGCGGAAGAGAGGACCACCCTTCGCGGTTGTCCGCGCTGGCCGGTGGTTTGGACATGTAAAGCCACCACCCGACCGAAGCGAGGGCAATGGTGTGGGTGAGCAAGAGGAGCATCAGGCGGCCAATCAGGGTTTCCTTGGGAAACGGCTCCAGCAGTTGCAAAATCATCAGCACCGCCCAGGGCGGCACCCCCACCAGACCGAGCCCGGCCAACCAAGCCAGGGAAGCCTGCATGCGGCTGCGGGCCAACGTGCCGGCCACGAACGGCCCCACGAAGGACGCCGCCACGAAGACCACCCCGCTGCTCAGGGAATAGGGGGTCAATCTCGGGTCGGCCTCGGTGAGACCGGTTTCCACCAGCAGGCCCCACAAAGCCGGCGCCAGCTCCCAGCGCAGGACCAACAGGCCCGCTCCCAGAAACGACAGGCTGACCCCGAGTCCGAAAGCCGACCGCACAAAGAAGAAATCGGTGCGGCGGGCGGGCAGGGTGAAGGCAAAGCCTTCCGAATTTTCCACCACATCGGAGGCCCCGAGGCGGGCGGCCAGGATCGCGCTGAGCACGCAGGTGGCGGCGATCGCGTGGGTGCCGGTCAGGATGATGGGAAACACCAGGTACAGCAGCAAAAAGAAGCCCGCCGCGCTGGAGAGGAGGGCGCGCTGCATGCGCCATTCCCGCCACAGCAGGGCGGCCCAGACTTCCTGGGGCAGCGGGTGAATCCCCGCCCGGGTGGAGCCGGTTATGGATGTCGGGTTATTCACGGGTCTCCTTGTCTTGGGTTTCCAGAACCTCCACCACCACATCCTCCAGGCTCACCGGAAAGACGGCGGCCCGGACATCGGTGCGGCGGACCAGCTTTTCAATCGCGTCTTCGGACGGAAACCGGACCAGGCCGCTTTCGATGTTCCCCTCCTTCTTCCAGCTCAAACGATTGGGCAAATCGATCTCAAGGTCCCGACTGCTTCCGCCGTCCGGTAGAATGACCTGCACCCGCCTGGTTTGGGCGTGCAGCGCGTCGAGGTCTTCCTCCAGGGCGATTTTTCCGCCCGTGAGCAACCCGACTCTTCCGGCGATGCGTTCGAGGTCGGACATGATGTGGGTGCTGAAGAGCACGGCGGTTTCGCCGCGTTCGGCCAAGGCTTCGCCGAGTTCGCGCAGCAGTTTCCGGCGGGCCAGCGGGTCGAGGCTGGAGGCCGGTTCATCCATGATCAGCACCTCCGTGCGGGCGGCGAGGGCCAGGGCGATGGCCGCTTCCCGGCGCTGGCCGCCCGACAGGCGCCCGAGCTGGCGGTCGGTGGGGAGGCCAAAGCGCTGGCAAAGCTTGATTAGATAATCGTGATCCCAGCGTGGATACAGGCTGCGCAAAAAGCGGGACAGTTCCCCCGCCGTCATCCCACCATACACCTCGTGTTCCTGGGCGACGTAGGCGACGCGGGCCCGGTTCACCCGGTCGGCGCGGCGAAAATCGCTGCCGAGGACGCGGGCGGTTCCGGCGCCGGGCCGGAGCAGGCCGAGCAGAATCCGCAAGGTGGTGGTTTTTCCCGCCCCGTTGGGACCGGCCAGTCCATAAACCGCACCCGGGTCGATTGAGAAACTGAGGCCGTTCAACACCGGACGGCCTTGCCGGAACTGGTGGGTCAGCTCCCGCACCTCGATGGCGGGAGTTGGACGGGTGTGGTTGGAGATACCGTTTTTCACGCGCGCACCTCCTCACTCATGCGCTCCCGCTCCTCGCGCAAAATTTCCCAGACCTCGTCCTCCGGCATGTCCAACTGGCGGGCTTCCACCCAGAAGTGGGAGGCGCCGCGCCGGAGGATCGTCCGTTTTTCCCTCCGTGACAATTTGGTGCGGATGTCCGCGACAAAAGTTCCTCGGCCTTGTTTGTTTTCGATCACGCCCTCGTGTTCCAGTTCGGTGTAGGCTTTGACAATGGTGCTGGGGTTGACCGTAAGCTGACGGGCCAGTTCGCGGACCGACGGGAGTTGATCCCCGGGTGTGAGGGTGGAGGAGGCCACGTAATAACGAATCTGATCCATGATCTGACGGTAGGCGGGCACGCCGGTGTTTGGATTGATTTGAATGTGCAGCATTGTCGCCAAGGTCCCGTTTTTCAATGTTCACTGTATGGTAACAGGCAAACACTTTGCAAGCGGAAAATTCCCAGGTGGGTTGTTTGGATTGCGCAATCAATTGAATGGCAGCACGAAAACAAAGTGGATTTTTTAGCTCGGGATTCGCTTGTCCCGTTTGGTTTTCCACCAAACCCCCTTGCTTTTGACCGGCAAGGCTGGGAAATTGATTCTCCCATGGCATTGATTGAAATCGACAAGGTCACCAAGACCTACGACTCCGGGGCCGCCGCCGTGCGGGCCTTGCGGGGTGTCTCCCTGTCGTTTGAAGAGGGCGAATTCGTCTCCGTCATGGGAGCGAGCGGTTCGGGAAAATCGACCTTGATGAACATTCTCGGTTGCCTTGACCGTCCTTCCTCCGGTGCCTACCGGCTGGACGGGGAGGAAACCGGCAACCTCGGTCGCGACGCCCTGGCCGGCATCCGCAACCGCAAGCTCGGTTTTGTGTTTCAAAATTTCAATCTCCTGGCCCGCACCTCGGCCTTGGAGAACATCGAGCTGCCGCTTCTCTACGCGCACGGCGGTCCCGGGGCGGGGGAGATTCGCCGCCGGGCCATGGAGGCGTTGGAAACCGTCGGTCTGGCCGACCGGGCGGGCCATCACCCGAACCAGCTGTCGGGCGGCCAGCAGCAACGGGTCGCCATCGCCCGCGCCTTGGTGAACAACCCGAGGGTCTTGCTGGCCGACGAGCCGACCGGAAATCTCGACAGCCGCACGAGTCTGGAAATCATGGAGGTGTTCCAACGGCTCAACGAGAGCGGCATCACGTTGCTGATGGTCACGCACGAACCGGATATTTGCCGCTTTTCCAAACGGATGATTGTTATGCGGGACGGGCTGGTGGAGCGGGATGAGATGGTGCGGGACCGGACCGACGCCGCCGCGGAGAAAGAGAAATTGCTTGGTCTGTCGGAAAGCGGGGTGGGCCGGTGAAAGCGTTCGCGATCCTGCTCATCGCCCTGCGCTCGCTGCGGCGGAACGCGATGCGGTCGCTGCTGACCGCGCTCGGCATCATCATCGGGGTTTCCGCCGTCATCACCATGGTCAGCGTCGGCAGCGGCGCCCGCGCCGAGGTGGAGGAGCAGGTCAACCGGCTGGGGCAAAACGTGATTTTGGTTTTCCCGGGAGCCCGCTCGCTGGGCGGGGTCAGCATCGGCGGCGGCAGCGCCAACACCCTCACGGTGGAAGACGCGACGGCCATCCAGTATGAAATTCCGGAAGTGATCGCGGCCAGCCCGGAGGTGCGTTCGCAACGGCAGGTCACATGGGGAAACCGCAATTGGTTCACCCGCATTTACGGTCAGTCGGAGGATTACCTGATGATTCGCCAATGGCCGCTGGAGTCCGGGCGGATGTTCGGTTCGGAGGATGTGCACCGCGCGGCCCAGGTGGCCGTCATCGGCCAAACCATCGTGGAGGAACTGTTCGAGAACAGCGACCCGATCGGCCAAACCATCCGGGTGCGCGGGTTTCCGTTGGAAGTGATCGGCGTGCTCACGGCCAAAGGAATGTCACTGATGGGGTCGGTGCAGGATGATATCATCCTGGTTCCCCACAGCACCGCCTTCCGCTACATTTCCGGGCGAAGCCACGCCATGGTGATCAACATCCAGGTCTATGATTCTTCGGCCATGGATATCGCGCGGGAAAAAATCACCGATCTGTTGCGCGAACGCCACCGCCTTGGTCCGGACCAGGAGAATGATTTCACGGTGCAGACCCAGGAGGAAGTGGCGGAGATGGCCACCGAAACGTCCCGCGTGATGACATTTTTGCTCGGTTCGATCGCCGGAGTTTCCCTGTTGGTGGGGGGCATCGGCATCATGAACATCATGCTGGTGAGCGTGACCGAGCGCACCCGCGAAATCGGCATCCGCATGGCCGTGGGCGCGCGGAGCCGGGACATTCTTTGGCAATTCCTGATCGAGGCGGTCTTGCTGAGCTGTTTTGGAGGCTTGTTCGGCTTGCTGCTGGGAATCGGGGCGAGTCAAGTGTTGTCGGCCTACGCCGGGTGGCCGGTCATGATTTCAACGGAGGCGGTCCTGGCCGCCATTCTGTTCAGCAGCGCGGTGGGGATATTTTTCGGATTTTACCCCGCCCGAAAGGCCTCCCGCCTCGATCCCATCGACGCCCTCCGCCACGAATGATCGACCCCGGATCGGTGGCATCCGACCTTGTCGGATGATCCCCGTTTCGTGGCATCCGGTCTTGCCGGATGAGATCATCGGACAAAGGTCCGATGCTACGGATTGTGGCATCCGGTCTTGCCGGATGAAATCATCGGACAAAGGGCCGATGCTACCACGGACCGCACAAAAAAGCCCCGCCCCGCCAGTGAGCGGGCTCGGGGCTGAACGTGACCGATGAGAACGCCTGTGGCGTTTCGGCCGGTCACGGTGTTCAATAGTCGTCCATGTCGTGACCGCCGCCGGGAGCCGGTTTTTCTTTTTCCGGAATCTCGGTGATCATCGCTTCGGTGGTCAACATGAGCCCGGCCACGGAGGCCGCGTTTTGCAGGGCGGTGCGGGTGACCTTGGTCGGGTCCACCACGCCGGCGGCCACCAAATCCTCAAATTGTCCGGTGGCCACGTTGTAGCCTTTGGCTCCTTTTTCCTTGAGGACCTGCTGCACGATGACGGAGCCCTCCACGCCGGCGTTGGCGCAGAGCTGGCGGAGCGGTTCCTCGATGGCCCGCCGCACGATTTGCCCTCCGGCTTTTTCATCCCCTTCCAATTGGCCGAT
Organism: Opitutia bacterium; assembly: GCA_003566375.1. Classification (GTDB taxonomy): domain Bacteria; phylum Verrucomicrobiota; class Verrucomicrobiia; order Opitutales; family T3Sed10-336; genus T3Sed10-336. The sequence continues at coordinate 4,918 of PXDN01000235.1, read as the reverse complement.
GGATTTTTCGATGGCGGCGACCGTGCGGAGCAGGGCAACCCCACCGCCCGCCACGATGCCTTCCTCCACCGCTGCGCGGGTCGCGTGCAGGGCGTCGTCCACCCGGTCTTTTTTCTCCTTCATCTCCGCCTCGGTGGCGGCGCCGACGTTGATCACGGCCACGCCTCCGGCCAGCTTGGCCAGGCGTTCCTGGAGTTTCTCGCGGTCGTAGTCGGAAGTGGTTTCCTCGATTTGGCGGCGGATTTGTTTCACGCGGCCCTGGATGTCGGCGTTTTTGCCCGCGCCCTCGATGACGGTGGTGGTCTCCTTGTCAATGGTGATCCGCTTGGCCTTGCCGAGATCGCTGATCTGAACCTTTTCGAGTTTGATGCCGAGATCCTCGGAGAGGAAACGCCCCCCGGTCAGGATGGCGATGTCCTCCAGCATGGCCTTGCGGCGGTCGCCGAATCCGGGAGCCTTGACCGCGCAAACATTGAGGGTGCCGCGCAGTTTGTTCACCACGAGGGTGGCGAGCGCCTCGCCCTCCACGTCCTCGGCGATGATGAGAAGCGGTTTGCCCTGCTTGGAAACGTTTTGCAGGAGCGGCAGGAGATCCTGCAGGTTGCTGATTTTCTTTTCGTGGATCAGGATGTAGGGATCCTCAAGGACCGTTTCCATCGTTTCCATGTTGGTGGCGAAGTAGGGGCTCAGGTAGCCCTTGTCGAACTGCATCCCTTCAACCACATCGAGCGTGGTTTCAATCGACTTGGCTTCCTCGACGGTGATGGTGCCGTCGTTGCCGACCCGGTCCATGGCGTCGGCGATGATGTCGCCGATGGTGGTGTCCCAGTTGGCCGAAACGGTGGCCACGCTCCGGATTTCATCCCGGTTTTTGATTTTCTTGGAGATGTTGGAAAGCTCGGCCACCGCCGCTTCGACCGCCTTGTCGATCCCGCGCTTAACATAGATCGGATTGGCGCCGGAGGTCACGGTTTTCAGCCCCTCGCGATAGATGGCCTCGGCGAGCAGGGTGGCGGTGGTGGTGCCGTCGCCGGCCTTGTCGGCGGTCTTCGAGGCGACCTCGCGCACCATTTGCGCCCCCATGTTTTCAAAAGGATCTTTCATCTCAATCTCCTTGGCGACGGTGACGCCGTCCTTGGTGATCTTGGGTGATCCGTATTTTTTATCGATCAGCACGTTTCGGCCCTTGGGACCGAGCGTGACCTTGACCGCCCGGCTGAGCGTTTGCACGCCGGTGAGAACTTTGCGGCGGGCGGCTTCGTCGAAGAGAATTTGTTTCTTGGCCATGATGTGGTTGTCCTGCTGAAGAGGTTATTTTTCGAGGATTCCGAGGATGTCCGACTCGCGCAGAATCAAGTGGCGCTCGTCGTTTACGTGGACGTCGGTGCCGCCGTATTTACTGATCAGCACCACGTCGCCTTCTTTCACTTCGAAGGGGACGGATTTGCCGTCCTCGTCGCGTTTGCCGGTACCGAGGGCGACAACTTTCGCCTCCTGCGGTTTTTCTTTGGCGGAGTCCGGGATGTAAATGCCCCCGCGGATTTGCTCCGCCTCTTCGATGGGCTTAACCAGAATGCGGTCGCCCAGTGGTTTAATGCCCGTTACGTTTGCTGCTTTTGTAGCCATGGTTGTGTTTGTTATTCGATAGGAAATGAGCGGGTGATTTAACGAAATCACCACGCGGTATTCTTTCATTTGGAAAACCGCGGTAACCCATCTCCCGCAACTTCAGTGCCGCTTTTGCGAAAATATGACAAAATTTTGTTTATAAATAAGTTAAGATGCTTTTTGGCCGCGGCGGGCTGAGCCAAGGGAGACTGTTTTCCTGGCGCACTGTGCCAAAATTACCCGCGCGGCCGGGGCTCTGTCTCATTTACCGCGCGGTGGCGGAGGAGCTGGAGCAGTTTGTGGGTTTCTTCCAGCCGGTGCTCCAAGGCGAGAATGTCATCCTCCAGCGAGGGCCGCCCGGTCTTTTCCAAATTGCGCTGCCGTTTTTCGAGTTCGGCCTCCACCTGCACCTCGTGCAGGCTGTTGACCACGACTCCAATGAAGAGATTCAGCACAATCATGGTGCCGAAGAGAATGAAACTCACGAAATAGAGCGGGGAGAGCAGGGGAAAGGCCCGCGGCTCGGGAGCCTCTCCTTCGAATCCGAAAATCGGATACGAATCGGATCCATACATCTGAATGTACATAAGGTCGGTCCAGTCCTCCAGGGTCACGGTGCGGAAGAGGGAGAGAAAGCTGGCATGGAGGCTGCCAAAATGCATGGGGTCGTTTTGGGCGAAGAGGAAAGTGCCGACCACCGCGTAAACGTAAAAGTGGAGCATGAGCAGCAGGCCGATGAACCCCATCGAGGGAATGCTCCGCAAAAGCGCCGTGACGATCACCTGCAGCCGCGGCACCACGCTGATCAGGCGCAGCACCCGCAGGACCCGGGCCAGCCGGAGCACCGGGGCGAAGGGGCCGGTGGCCGGGAGAAAGGCCAGCGACACGATGGTGAAATCGAAAACGTTCCACGGATCGCGGAAAAACCGCCACGGGCGGCGTCCGTGGGCGCCGACTTTGATGAGGATTTCGATGACGAAAATGGTCAGCACCGTGATGTCGAAAAGGCGAAACGCGCTTCCGTATTTTTCCATCAGCCGGGGAAAGGTCTCCAATCCGACGACAATGCTGGCCACCACGATTACGCCGAGAATGAACGGTTGAAACAGCCGGGCTTGGACGATTTTTTGGCAAAGAAATTGCATGATGGATCGCCTTATCGCCCGCCACCGTTCCCCGGTGCAAGCAGAACCGTCGAAAACCCCGTGCCGGCCGGGCGCCGACTCCGGGCTTTCCAGCGCATCAGGAAAAGTATCACGGGAGAGTGGGGGAGCCAAGCGAACCGCCGGGGAAGCAGGGCCCGGTTTGCTCCGGGCAACGGTTTCCTGTTAACCGGCGGTCAGGCGCACGCCCCGGCGGCCGTAGGCGCGGATCATTTCGGTTTCCAATTCCTCAAAGGAACGGCCCCGGAGCAGGAAGCGGTCGCGCGCGGCCTCTTCGGCCATGCCGCCGCGGACGGCCCGCAGGTAGGCGGCCAGGCCGGCGCCGTCTCCATCGCCGTCCATGCGCAGGAAAAAGTGGGTCAGCGTCAGGGCCGAGTGGTAATTCCGCCGCAGGGCGGGGACGTTTTGACCGAAATGGGCGTTCCACTCGCGGTGGCTCAGGGTCATCAGTTCTTCCACCGGGGTTACGGGGAGGGGATGGCCCATCGTCCGCGCGCGGGCGGCCAGGTAATCTCCGGGAAATTGTTGCCGCACTTGAAAGGTGCCCCGGCTGAAGGGGACCGTTTCCATCCAAACGGCCATTCCTTCCGTTAACCAAGTCGGCAGGATGCCGAGCCACGGGCGCATCACCTGATGGGTGATTTCGTGAATCAGGGTGGAGTTGTCGCCGTGCCGGTCGTAGGTGAAACCGCTGGAGCTGGGGCGCACCCCGAGATGCTCCAGGGGAATGATGATGCGGTCGTGCCGCCGCTGGTAGGTGCCGCCGGAACCCGGCAGTCCACCCGCCTCGTGGTAATCCGCCACGCTGGTGAACAACCGGGTTTGAAAATGACCGTTTTCCAGCGGCTTGGGGTCCAGGCCGAGCGGCAGGGCGTCCAAGGTCGCGAGGGTGGCTTCGAAAATCTCGCCAAATTGCGCCACCAATCCGCGGGAGAGGCGCGTGTCGACCCGGAATTCGAAATGCTCCGTCCGGTAAACCCCCGCATCCCGGCTTTCCTCAACGATGGTCACGGCGGGGCGGGCCACGCGCACCCGTATCGGCCACTCCATCGATTCCGGAGCGGTGTGCGCGGGCAAAGTTTCAACGCCCGGCAAGAGCAGGAGCGGGATCAGCAGAAAATAAAGGGGACGCATGGCGGGTTGTTTTAAAAATGGCTTTCGGTCTTTTCCCTCAGTCAATGGCCAAACTGGATTCGCGCAACCACCTTTCGAAATCCGCACCCTCCAGCAGGTATTGGGAGGGCCGGTGGTCCGGGTGCAGCAGGGAGGCGAGGCGGGGTTCGGCGAACCGCGAGCAGTGCAGGAGGATGTGAATGGTGTGGCCGGGAGCCCGCACCAGCCTCCCGAGGGCTTGATTGACCCGTTGCATGCCGGGAATCTCATACACCTCGTGAAAGGCCTCCTCCCGCGCCAACTGCCCGAGGGCGGCCAGGCGGGCGTTTTGCACCGGGTTGACCTCCGGCAGGGCCGGTCCGACAACCATCGCGTGCCGGATCCGGCCGCCGAGCAGGTCGATGCCTTCCGCGAAGCCGCTGCCGAGTATCAAAAACACCGCGTCGGACAAAAGCAGGGCCTCTTCCAGGAATTCCGCCTGTTTTTCCAGCGGAAGACGGCGTTCCTGCAGGGTGACCCTCACGTTGCCGTGCGCGGAATCGACTTCGTGCTTCACGTCCTCCGCGTAACGGTAGGAGGAGAAAAAAACGGCCACCGGGGCGGGAGAAACCTCCGCCAACCGCGCGATGGCGGCGGCGGTGACCGGCAGGTGCCGCTTGCGGGAACGCCACCGGGTGTCCACCCTTGCGTCCACCGCCACGTGGCAGGCGTGTTGTCTCCACGGGGCGGCGGCCGCGAAAAACGCCGGTTCCTCCGGTTCCAGTCCGAGGGACCGGGTGAAGGATGGCAGTGGTCCGAAGGTGGCCGACATCAATACCGCTTGCCCAAAGCCCCGCAAGACGGCGGCGGTGTGGGCCGACGCGTCGAGGCAACTCAAGAGCAGGCGGCCGCGGGCGGGAGACCAGAGCAGGCGCTCCAAGCGCTCGTCCCGCAAAAGTTGGCGCAGGCGGATCAGGTCCCCCATCCGGTCCAGCGTTTCCGGTCCGATGGCGTTGATATCCGGGGGGGCCGCGCCCCACGCCTCGCAGACCCGG
>PXDN01000159.1 GCA_003566375.1 Opitutia bacterium | reverse complement strand
GGGGAGAGGACCGACGCCGCCGTGGCCAAGCTGTCGGCGGTCATGCCGTCGGGGGCGAGGATGGTGACGGCGGGGCTGTCGCGCAGGGCATGCCCGGTGCGCGGATCGAGGATGTGGGAATACCGGACGCCTTCGGTTTGCAGGTGCTGCTCCGCGTCGCCGGAGGTGGACAACGCGGCGTGAGCGATGGTGATGATGCGCCGGTCGGGACAGCTTTCCAGCCGCACCGGCCACCCGGTCTGGCCGGGAGGGGGGGCGCCCGCGACGATGTCGCCACCGGCTTGATACAGGGCCGACGGGAGGCCACGCTCCTTTAGCAAGCGCACCCCCTCGTCGCCGACCCGGCCTTTGGCAATGCCCCCGAAATCAAGCCGCAGGCCGGGGTTGGCGAGGCGGACCGTTTGGTTTCCGGGGTTCAAGTGGAGGTGCCGCCAACCGATGGCTTGCCGCGCGGCTTCGATGGCGGATTCCGGCGGCGGCTCACCGGCGCGGCGGGCCTCGCGCCAGAGGCGGGTGAGGGCGCCGGCGGTCACGTCGAACGCCCCGTCCGTGAGTTCCGCCAGTCGTTGGGCGGTTTCCAAAACCCGCCATAAATCCTTACTGACCGGGTGAAACGTTTCCGCGTCCAAGCGGGCCAATTGCTCGATTTCGCTGTCCGCCCGGTAATCGCTGAACACGGCCTCCAGCTCGGCGATTCTGGCAAAGACGGCTTCGGCGGCGTCTCCGGCGGTGGCTTGGTCGGGGGCGTGCAGCACCAGCCGGACCACGCCGCCCATGTGGATTTGGGTAAAGGCGAACGGCTCCGTCCCGGCGGGGGAACCGGCCTGACAAAAGATTTTGCCAAATGCCGTCGCCAAAAGCAAAATGGGAATTATGCGATTGATTAAGATTCCCGGCACTTTCATCAGCCCAAGACTTTCCCCCCGCCCGGCCCGTTGGGCAAGCTTGCTTTTGGCGGTGCTCCCCGCCGCCTGCCTGGGCGCCGAACCGGACGCCGGAAAAGAACTCGAAAATTACCGCGAAACCCTGGCCGGGCATCAGGTTCATTTTGACATGGTCGCGGTGCCGGGCGGCGTGGCCATGCTGCCGGACGGGGAGGGCGGCCACCGGAAAGCGGAGGTGAAACCGTTTTGGATCGGCAAGACCGAGACCCGCTGGGATGAGTTTGGCATTTTTGCCCTCGGCCGGGATATGGAGCCGCTTGCGTTTGACCATGCCATCGCGGCCGCCTCCCGCCCGAGCCGGGTTTACGGTGTCATCGACCGCGGGTTCGGGTTTCAGGGGAATCCAGCCATTGGCATGACTTTTCAGACTGCGGAACTGTATTGCGAGTGGTTGTCGGAAAAAACCGGGCACACCTACCGTTTGCCCACCTTGGCGGAGTGGTTGCTGGCCGTCCAGGAGGAGAGCGGGAAACCGGCCCGCGCGCCCGCGGATTTGGACCGGAGCGCGTGGCACCGGGGCAACGCGGAGGGGGCTCCCCGGCCGGTCGGGCAGCTGCAGCCAAACGCGCGCGGTTTGCACGACCTGCTCGGCAACGTGGCCGAGTGGGTGGTTGACAAAGACGGGGAGCCGGTGGCCGTCGGCGGCGCGTTTGTGGACGAGCCCGCCGACGTGCATCCTTTTGCGCGCCGCAAGCGGACTCCCGCCTGGCAGGCCAGCGATCCGCAGTTTCCACCCAGTGACTGGTGGTTAACCGACGCCCCTTTTGTGGGGTTCCGCGTGGTGCGGGAGCCGTGATCGTGAGCCGGCTGTGACGGCGGGGGAAAGAAAAGCGGCTGGAAGCCACTTCCACTTCGGGTTCAAATGTACCAAGCGGCTGGAAGCCACTTCCACGTGGTGAGGAGCTTGCTTACCTGGCTGCCGGTTGCATCTCTTCCAGCAGTTTCCAGCAATAGAGCAACATGCGGGGAAGGTGAAACGGGCCTTTCCACAGATTGCCTTTCAACCGGTTGGCCACGGTGCCGTCGCGGTGGAGGTAGCCGAACCATTCCCCGTGGGCGTGGTCGGCGAAATGGCCGAACGACCAGTCGTGCAGGCGGCGGTGCCAGTCCTCGTAACGGGCTTCCCCGGTCAGGTGGTGGGCCAGCAGGGTGGCGTAAATCGCCTCGTTGTGGGGCCACCATAGTTTCATATCGTGCTCGTATTGCGGGCAGGGAAGGTTTTTAACATCCCGGAAATAGACGATGCCGCCGTGCTCCTCGTCCCAACCGGCCTTGAGCGACCAGTCGAGGATTTTCAGACCGAGGCGGATCAGGTGATCGTCGCTCCGGTGGCGCCCCTCTTCCAAAATGAACCAAGCGGTTTCGATGGCGTGGCCGGGATTGATCGACCGGCCGTCCGGCGTGTCGAGAAACTCGCCGCCGGGGCCCACGGTTTCGAGCAATACTTCGAACTCCGGCTTGAGAAAATGGGTTTCGACTTCCCACAGGCTCCGGTCCACCGTTTCCCGGAGCAACGGGTCGTCGGAGACCTGGCGCAGCACCTGAATGGTGGCGAGGAGAATCATCGGCATGGCCAGCCCTTTCATCGGGCGGGTGTCGGGATTCACCTTCGGTTCGCACAGACCCGGGGTGGTGTGGTAACGCATCAGCAGGCGAAAAATCTCCATCGCCCGTTCCGCCGCCCTCCCGTCCCCGGAGGCTTTGGCATACTCGGCGAAGGCGATGATGGCAAAGGTTTCGGAGAACAAATAGCGGCGCTTCCGCAGGGGTTGGCCATCCCCGGTGAGGAGGAAATACATGCGTCCGTCCCCGTCAAAGGCGTGCCGATCCAAAAACTCCAGGCTTTGGCGGGAAAGCTCCAGCCACTCGGGCCTGGCTTCGACCGCGTTGTAAAGTTTCGCGCACATCCAGGCAAACCGCCCCTGAATCCAGACCGCCTTGTCGGTGGAATAAACCGAACCATCCCGGTCGAGACAGGAATGGACGCCGCCGTGTTGGCGGTCGGGAGCGTTTTTCAACCAAAACGGGATGACATTGCCCAGAAGGTCGTCCCGGTAGAAAGTGAGGTAAGCGTGGATGCGGTCGTCGTTCATAAAGTTCTGGAAGGCCAGTGAAACCGGCCCATCCGCATGCTGACAAGTGAAATTCCGGTTCGACGGGAGCCTTTCCCCCGATCCCGGCATCCGGGCATAAGAAAGGCGGGTGGCCTACCCCTAAACCACCCGCCAACTGCTTTCTTACTTAGTTACCCCAAAACCCCCGCTAAGCGGGGGAAATTGAATATAAGAGTAACTAGACGGTTTTTTTGACGTTCGTCAACAGGTTTTTTCAAGAAAAATGAATTTTCTTATTTGAAAACAAGGACATTCAATGAAACCGACTGATGCCAAGCAAGATGCAATGAACATTAATTCCCGCGTTGGGGTGGGAATTTCCTCCGTTGGAGTAATGAATGAACCGGTATTGGCCGCTCAGCGCCCAGCTTTGGGCCACGGGATAATGGAAACCGGTCCCTCCCTGCGGACTGAACTGCAGGCGGCCACTCAGGTCCGGATGTCCGATGTTGGTCCAGTTGACTCCAATTCCTCCCTCCAGAAACGGAGTCCACGGGCTGTTGATATTCAACTCCCGGCGAAGGAGGGGAGCCGCCCCCAGGATCCAGCCGGAGCCCGGTTGATGGCGACGGACCAACTGCCCTTCTCCGATCAGGAACCATTTTGCCGCGTTTGAACTTCGCCCGCCGTGAACGGGCAGGGCGCGGCCGACGTGCGGATTGAACAGAATGAAATCGTGCCGCAGGTTCCCGCCCGCCGCCTTGGTGCCGAAAGCGTGCCCGACGGAAATTCCGCTGAACCAAGGGGAGGCATCCTTATCAGCCTCCGGCGGAAAGGAGGCATCGGCTTGGGGGGCCGGTGTCCCCCACGAGAGGGCGGCCACCACCAGAACCGTGGTAAAGAAGAATGTGTTTTTCATTTTTTCCGGTTGCCGGTTGACCCGGTCTCATTGGACGGTGCCGCGGTTTTGTCAAGCAGGGTGCCGCCGTTTCGCCATTCTCCTTCGATCATGACCACTTTGGGTTTTTCCGGAATGCCGCGTTCGTTGTGGTAGAGCTGTTCAATAACCAAATCAACGGCGGCGGCGCCAATGATGTGGCTGTTTTGGTCCACTCCGGCCAAGTCACCGTATTCAGAATAATACTCCAGGGTGGCGAAACCGACATCTTCCGGCACCCGGTGGCCGGCCCGCCGCAACCATTGCACCATGTCCTGGCGTCCGCCGAGGATGGCATCGGGGCGGTGTTTTTCATACCAGCCCACGAGACCGGATTCGGCAAGCTGGTTGGGTAAAAACGGAGGCACGCGGTCGCTTTTCCGAATTTCGTTCAGGTGGGGATACAGGCCGGTCGTCCAATTGTGATCGACGCGGGCATCCTTGGCCAGCTCCAGGGCGAGGCCGATGCGGCGGTGCCCGCTCTCGGTCAATTTCCGGATGGCCAGGCGCATGGTGTGGATCTGGTGATTGGTGACCCGGTGGAGTTGCGGCTCCCGCATGGAATAGCCGAACACCACCGGGGCGAACGACGCCCAATCGAGGCCGACTGAAATGACCGGAAGGGGGAGGGGGGCGATCAAAATCCCGTTGATCCCGCGCGCCCGCAGAATCCCGCTCATGCGGGTCGGGGTCATGCCGGGCTCTCCCAGCCAAAAATGCTCGAGGGTGAAGCCAAGTCGGTTGGCCCGATCATCCGCCCCCTCGAAGTAGCTGCGGACCGTCAGGCTGCGCTTCCAACCGTGCCGTTCGGAATCATTGGTTATAAAAGCGATCGTTTGCCGCAAGCCGCCCCTTGCCTTGGACGTCCGGAGATGAGCCATCCAGGCTCCGACCAAGGGGTTGGCGCGGTAACCGGTTTCCCGCACGGCCCGTTCAACTTTTTTGCGGCAGGCGGGCGAAACATGGGGATGGTTGCGCAGAACGCGGGAAACCGTCATCAGGGAAACCCCGGCCCGCTCGGCGACATGTTTCATGGTGACGGGAACGGAACTCATGGTTGTTAGGATTAACACAAGAACGGTTTTGTCAGTCAAGCCCGGGATCTCCATGATTATGTTTTCTTTTATTGATCCCGTTTTCAACCCATCCCGATTCCAACCTGTCATGAAACATTCACCCAACTTCATCCCCCGGCGCTTTTTGGGCGCCTGTCTCTCCCTCCTTTTGTTGCCCTGTTCGTCGGCGTGGTCCGACGACGACCCGTTGCGGATCGGCTTCAGTTTTAACGAAGGCACCCAGGCCGGCAGCGGCGGCGTGGTCACGGATTTCTATAACACCCAAAACGGATCCTTCACCGGCACCTGGACCGGGGACACCTATTTTCGGCCCGGTTTCAGTGGCGAGGAGGGTGATTTCAGCATCACCTCGGGCGGCAACCGCGTGCGGGTCGACATCAACAATGCCTTCGGCACCGACTGGGGGTCGTTCACGGTTGAGACCCATTTCACCATTGGCGAAGAGGTCGGTTTTCGCCGCCTGATCGACTTGCATGGTCATGAGGTGCTCTTGCAAAAAAACAGCGCCAACCGTCTGCGGACAAATTTGATTCAAGACCCCGCCGACAATCAGACCGGCGTGCTGGAGGGGGACCGCTGGTATCATGCGGCGGTGGTTTACGACACGGCTGTTGAGGGCGTCGAAATCCGCTTCTACCTTGACGGCGAACTTTGGGCCAGTGGTCCGGCCCGCAACCCGTGGCCGACGGAAGGGCCAACCAGATTGGTGATCGGGGCTTCCGACACTGGAGGCAGTCCGTGGAATGGATTTATCGACAATGTCCGCATCACCCAGGCCGCGCTGACGCCGGAGGAGTTTTTGCTGGATGGTTTTGGCACCGAATTGAACGAGCCCCCGCCGCCCCCCGACCCGTTGCCGGACGCGGCCGAGCTGCAATTCTTCTGGACTGAACTCGACTTGGGAGAAATTCACACCCGCCGGGCCGACGGCTCCGGAAGTGCCGTGCTGGTGAGCGGGTTGAACCGTCCCATCGGCATTCAGGTGGATGAGGAAAACGAGCACCTCTACTGGTCGGAGGACGGCGTGCTCGGGGAAAGCGACAACGGCAGGATTTCCCGGTCCTCGTTGAACGGGTCCGATGTGGTGGTGCTTTATGACGCCACTGCCGGGGACGCGGGTCTCGGCAATCCGCAGGGCATCGTTCTCGACACGGCCGGCGGCTGGATTTACTGGGCCGATTACATGACCGGGATTTACCGTGCTCCCCTTGATGGTTCCGGCCCGGTGCAACCGATTTTCAACGACGCCGGTGAACGCTACACCGCCTTGGATTTGGATTTGGTTAACAACCACATCTATTTCGGCAACCCCAATTCCGGCGCCCTCTACGCCGTGGACACCAGTGGCAACATCGTTGTCTGGGGCGCCACCGGAGTGATCGGCAATGGTCTGCTTGTCGATATGGCCAATGATCGTCTTTTCTATTCCGACAGCAGCTCGGTCTCCACCTCCGATCTTTTCGGTTTCAATCCAGAGGTGCTCACCGGCAACCTCAGCCTGCCGCTGGGCATCGCGTTTGACCCGGAAAAAGAACGCGTCTTTTTCGCCGAACGGGGCGGACTGCAACAGATTGGCGTGGTCGGGGTGGACGGCTCCGGAGGGCAACCGGTGTTGATCGGGCTGGACAATCCGTTCGGCCTGGCGGTGATCCGTTCCGAACCGTTGCCGGGTGGATACGCCCAGTGGCTGGAGGAGAATTTCACGCCGGAGGAATTATTGGACGACTCCATCAGCGGCCCGGCCGCCGTTCCCGCGGGGGACGGGGTTGCCAACCTCTTGAAATTCGCCCTTGGGCTTTCCGCCAAGACTCCCTCCCGGGAATTGCTTCCCGCCGCCGCCATGATGGAGGGCTCCCTGCGCCTGACCTTTGACCGTGCCAAGGTTGACGGGGTTTCGCTGGTGGTTGAAGCCTCCGATGATTTAAACGATTGGAGCACGCAGGCAGTCGAAGAGATTTCGGTCGAGGATTTGGGGGATTTTGAACGGGTCACGGTGGAGGTTTCCGCTTCCGCGGTCGAGTCCGGCAAAGTCTTCCTGCGCCTGCGGGCAACCGAACTTTAAGCACCGTTTCATCATGGACAAAGGCGGAAGCCGGGATTTCCGGCTTCCGCCTTTTTTTGCTTCCAGCCGGTTCGGTTGTTTCCGCTCCGGTGCTTTCGGAGCGGACAACCGTCATTGGCGCAAATGGAGCAATTCCCTGAGGTTCATGTCCGCGTCGATCACCGGCTTGATTTTACCGGAAGGGGAGGTGATCAGCGCGCTAACGCCCGGGCCGTGGCCAGCCACCCGGCTGATGCCGTGGGTGACAACCCCGATGGTTACGGCGCCTTCCCGGTAAATGCGCCCGTGGGCGTTGTCCGCGTTTTGCAGGGCCACGATGTCCCCGAGCCGCAGGCTGCGGAGGTTGTAACGTTCGTTGATGCCCTCGTCGAACATCTGGATATCGTAATCACCGGAATGCACATGATTGCGCCCCAGACCCGAGCCCATGATTTTGGCCGGAATCACATGGGTCACCGGCACGACCAAATCCCCGTCGCCGTTGAGGCCCATGCCCCGTTCGGTCATGGCGTCCAGGAGAGCGGGAGAAAGGTTGCGCAGAAAAAGATCCCCGCCGTTGAGCGCTTCCAGGCCGAGACCCACCGCGCGGATTTGCATGCGGTCGCCGATGTTCAACACGTCGTAGACCTCGTCATCGAACTCCACCATGATGTTGTCGATCCCTCCGTGTTTGCCGATCACGGTTCCGGTTTCCCCTTTGGCGTCCCCGCTGATGATCCGGGCTTGGTTGCCGATTTGGGCAAGGATGTTGAGCGCGCGCTGGTCGTCGCCGGTGTGGGAGATGCTGACCGACGGTTCGACATGGTCGCCGACCATGTCCACCGCCGAATCACCCACCCTGAAATTGTAAGTGATGCTTCCGGTTCCGGGGAGCGCCTTGGCCGTGCCGTCGGGGGCGATTCGGTAAACGGCCGAGCTGATGAACGGCTCGCGGACGGAACCGGTCACCGCCATTTCGACCAAGCGGTCCCGATTGGTTTTGAGCGGCGTCAGCTCTTCGTTGGCCGACAGATTGCCGGGGAATAAAAAGGCCGCGGCCGCGAGGCCCGGCAGAATGGATGGAATGCGTTTTGACATGATGTATTGGATACACGGGCGCGCCGGACGGAAGGCGGGGCGCGCTTGCGGGTTGATACGGGCGTGAGAGCCTTCCGCCATGGCCGGAAGCCTGTGCCATGTCACCGGGTGCTGTCAAATAAGGATCAAGGAACAGAATCAGCCGAGTTCGCCGTGAAATTCCCCGCAGCGCAACATGGCCGCTCCCCAGTAGGGGTTGGCCAGGGGCTCTTCCCTTTGCAACCAGGTGCCGATGGGCGCGCCGTCGATTTCAACGCCGCCTTCCACCATCGGGCAGTGCGCCCGTTTCAAAACCGGCAGCCGGCCGCCGCCGAAATCAACGTATATTTGCTCCATGACCGTGGTCAGGGCTTGGAGGTGGCCGCGGATGTTTTCCAGCGTGAACGTCCCGGCCATGTTTTCCAGAATCGACCCCAGGTTGTCATAACGGCCCATCCACTCTTCGTGCGGGGTGCCGGAAAGCCGGTGTTGGCCGATCTCCTCCAGAGCCGCGCGCAGGGCGGCCACCGCTGTCACTGACCCGCCGGGATCGTCGTCCGCCAAACGTCCGACCAAATCCAGGTAGGCATCGTAGAGCGGAATCAACTCCCGGCCAAAATCGGAATCGACATCCCCGGCAAAGTCGGCAGGCCGGGGAGGCTCGCGGGGATCCTCCACCGTTTTTTTCTCCGCATCGCCTTCCGGCGGGGGAGACATCATGCCGGGCCTTCCGCGGATTTGCAGCTCGCTGTCGATTTTAAACTGGCCGTGCACCACCACCAGATCGCCTTCGCGCAAACCGGATTCCACCGCGTGAACATCCCCCAGGCGGCGGCCCAGCACCACTTGCCGGGCTTCGAACACCGGGCGGTCGCCGTTGGGCACGCGGACATACACCACCGCCCGTTTGCCGGTCAACAGCGGCGCGGAGGCCGGTATAACCAGCGGGTCTTCCATGGATTCCGCCGAGTCGGCAAAAAATCCCATTTCCTCAACCGGCACCAAATCCATGCCGCACACATCGCATTCCCCGGGGCCGTCTTTGACGATTTCCGGGTGCATGGGGCTGATCCATTTTCCCGCCAAATGCCCCGCCGTGACCATGCCTCCCTCGCCGACGCGGGCGCGCGCGGTGCCGGTCGCCAACATGCCCGGTTTCAACTGGCGCCTTTCATTGTTGAGGTGGGCGCGCACCCGCGCGGTGCGCCGCACGGGATCGACCTCGGGGTCGATGTAGGCAATCCGCCCGGTGAAGATTTGTCCTGGAAACGCGGACACTTCGATCCCGATCTCCTGGCCGAAGCGGAGCAGGCCCAGGTCCGATTCGAAAGCCTCAAGGTTGACCCAAACCCGCGAGAGATCGGCCACCGTGTAGAGCGGGGTGCCGGTTTGCACGTATTGCCCGCTGGTAACCTTGCGTTCGAGAACCGTTCCCTCGAACGGAGAGTGGTAGGTGAGGTTCGTGGTCGGCCGGTCTTCGCGGGCGATGGTGTCGATTTGTTCGCCGCTCAACCCCAGCAGGATCAATTTGGTGCGGGCGGCTTCAGCCAGTTCGCCGGACATGGAATCCGCGCTTTGGCGGCTGGCCCGGAGGGCTTGCAGAAATTCCTCCTGAGCCCCGTACAATTGGGGACTGTAAAATTCGGCCAAATGTTCGCCCCGTTTTACCTGGATGCCGGTCGCGTCCACATACAGGCGGTCAATGCGGCCGTCGAACCAGGCCGAGAGCACGGCGCGGCGGGTTTCGTCAACCGCCACCACCCCCGGGAGTCGGATCTCGGCGTGGGCCTCGCGGCGTTCCACGGGCGCGGTGCGGATGTTCATCAAGGCGACCGCCCGTTCGCTCAACCGGAGGACCGGGAGATCCCGCTGATCTTCGCCGTCGTCATCGTCAGACAATGGAATCAGGTCCATGGCGCAGATCGGGCAGGTGCCCGGTTCCGGCTGGCGCACCTGGGGATGCATGGAACAGGTCCAAACGGTTTCCTTTTTCGCCTCCTCCTCCTGGTGGTCGTGTTCGCCGTGACCGTTGCCGGAGGGAACCAGCGCGCGTCCGACAAAGAAGGCCGCCGCGGCCGTCAGCCCAAGCGCGCCCATCCAAATGGCCGTTGTTTTGTTCATGATTCGTTTTCGAGGAGAAGGGTTTGGCCGGTCAGGCGTTCCCACCAGGCCAGCCGGGTGAAATAGTCGGCGCGGGCGCGGGTGAGGGAGAGTTCCAATTCCAGCAAGGTGCGCTGGGCTTCCAGCAAATCGAGAAACCCGCTCCGACCGGTGCGGTAATCAGACTCCAACAGGGAGAGCGATTGGCGCGCGCGGGGAAGGAGGGCGTTTTCATACAGGCTCACCCGGCGGCGGGCATCGAGCAATTCATGGCGGGCGCGGGAGACTCCCGATTCGAGCGCCCGCGCGGTTCCCTCATGGTCTTGCCGGGCCGCCCTGAGATTGGCGGAGGCTTCCCGTCGCAGGCCGCGGTAGCGGGAGGGCCACAACGGGATCCGCACCGTCACCATGGCCATGACTTCGTCTTGGGCGTGTCCGCGGTTGTCCATGTATTCAACCCCAATGCCAAAATCGGGCCGCGCTTCCCGCCGCGCGAGATCCCGCCCGCGTTCGGCTTGGCGAACCAGGCTTTGGGTTCGGCGCAAGTCGGGATTGTCCGCCGTCCCGGCCGATTCGGCCAGGCGCGTTTCGGGATCGAAGGAGGGAAGGGGCAGGGCGGCGGGGGCGGTCAGCGGCTCCCCGTCCGCGCGGCCGAGCAGGGATTGGATGGCGGCCAGGGCCACCGGTTCGCGTTCCCGCCAGGCTTGCCGATCGACTTCCAGGGTTTCCTTCTCCATTTGCAGCCGCAACACGTCCGCCTGGGAGGACTCTCCAGTGCGGTAGCGCCGCAGGGCCACTTGTTCGAGTTTGCCGACCAAGGTGATGTTTTCCTCCACCAGTAGCCGCGATTGCCGCGCCGAGACCCACTCGGCCAGGTTTTCCAGCAAACGGAGACGGATGTCGGCTCCGACGGCCGCGGCGGCTTCAGCGGAGGCGCGGGCGCCCTCTTCGGCC
>PXDN01000341.1 GCA_003566375.1 Opitutia bacterium | reverse complement strand
CCACGGATCGGACGGGCGACCGTTTTAGGATTTACCGGCGACCGGTTTCCCTCTGGGGAGACCGGTCTTTTTTTTACAGGATCAGCATGGCGTCGCCGTAGCTGAAAAACCGGTACCGCCGTTCCACCGCTTCGGCGTAGATTTCCTTCAGCCAGTCCAAGCCGGTTTCGCCGCCCGGATCGAGAAAGGCCGCCACCAGGCAGAGCAAGGTGGAGCGGGGCAGGTGAAAGTTGGTGATCAGGACATCGGTTCCGGCGAAAGTGGCCGGCGGGTGGAGATAGAGCCCGGCTTCCCCGAAAAAATCGTCTCCCGACCGCGCTCGTTCAGCATCCGGGTGCCGCAGGTAATCCTCCACCGCCCGCACCGAGGTGGTGCCGACCGCCACCCGGGGGGATCCTCCGGCGTGGAGGATCTGCCGGGTGGCGGCCGGGATTTCGTAAATTTCACGGTGAATCGGGTGATCTTTCACCCATTCGGTTTTGATCGGTTGAAAGGTGCCCGGACCCACGTGCAGGGTCACATCGGCGAAGCGGTGTCCGCCGGTTTCCAGCGCCGTGATCAATTCCGGAGTGAAATGGAGCCCCGCGGTCGGAGCGGCGGCCGCCACCGCCCGGTCGGGCCGGGCATAGACGGTTTGGTAGCGCTCCCGGTCAACGGTACCGCTCTCTTCGCCTTCCCCGCGGCGAACGTAAGGAGGCAGCGGCATCTCCCCGAGCCGGTTGGCCAGGGCGGTCACCGATTCATCCTGTTCCAAGGTGAACTCGATCAGGCGGCGGCCTTCCCCATCCACTTCCAAAACCGTGGCCTGGGTCTCTCCATCCAAAGTGAAGGCGCTCCCCTCGCGCAATTTCCGGCCGGGCCGCAACAGGCACCACCACGCGTTGTCCCGGCCGGCGGCGGGGGTTAGCAGCAGGCACTCGACTTGGCCTCCGCCCGCCCGCCGTCCCCGCAGGCGGGCGGGCAAGACGCGGGCGTTGTTGCGCAGCAGAAGGGATCGGGGTGGAAGAAAGTCGCCGATTTGGCGAAACACCGCGTGGGTGCAATCCCGGCGGGCGCGGTTGACCACCAGCAGGCGGCTCTCGTCGCGGCGCGCGGCGGGCGTCTGCGCGATCAGCTCATCGGGAAGGTCGTAGTCGAGTGCGGTGAGTGGAATGGCCATGCAATGCCATCCGAATGTGCCGCCCACCGACCTCTCCCGCAAGGCGGGAAACTCACTTGGAAGCAGCTTTGGCCGGTTTGGCTTTACCTTTGGCCGGCTTGGCCGGTTTCCCCTTTGGGTTTGATTTCGGGGTGATCTTTTCCGTCACCGTCTCGGTGGCCTCCAACAAGCCGTCGATCCAATCACGGGTCGCCTTGAGGATTTTCTTTTTGCCCTTGCTGGAGTGCTTGGAAAAAAACCGCTCATCCCAAAGCCGGGCGCTATGTTCCCGCAGTTGCTTGGCCCGGATTTTCTTTTTCACCGTTGGTTCGGCCACGGCTTTGTCAACCAGCAGCTTGGCGATACCCCGCCACGCGCCCAGCGGGTTGGGAGCGGCGGCCGGTTTGGCCGGGGCGGTCCTTTTGACGGCGGGGGCGGACGGTTTGGCGGCGGTTTTCGGGGTCGCCCGCGCGCGGCTTGGGCGGGCGGTGGTTTTGCGGGGAGCGGCTGGTTTGCGCGTGGAGGTGGCCATGGTTTTCCTTGATATGAATGAATGGGCTGATGTCAGAAGAATTATGTGACAAATCCCGGCGTCTGACTCAAGCTTTGTCATGAAAATGTAACTTTCGGGTTTTTCCCCTGACCGCCGTTCAACCGCCGCTTGCCTTTCGATCCGGTTCTGTTTTGCTGGCTGGCATGAGCATTGAGGCAAAACTTCAGGAACTCGGTCTGGAAATACCGCCCGCGCCTTCCCCGGCCGGCAACTACGTTCCCTACGTGCGGACCGGCAACTTGGTTTACGTTGCCGGAACGCTGCCGCTGAAGGATGGGCAACTGACCCACACCGGCAAAGTCGGCGGGGAGCGGTCGGTGGAGGAGGGCCGCGAAGCCGCGCGGGTGTGCGCCCTCAACGCGCTGGCTTCCCTCAAAGCCGCCGTTGGCGGTTTGGAAAACATCAAACGGATTGTTTTCGTCAACGGCTTCGTCAACGGCGTCCCCGATTTTTCCGACAGTCCCCAGGTGCTCAACGGAGCCTCCGATTTGCTGGTGGAATTGCTGGGGGAAAAGGGGAAACACGCCCGCGCCGCCGTGGCCGTGGCCGGACTGCCCCGCGGCGCCACCGTCGAAATCCAAGTCGTGGCCGAAGTCTGACCGCCCGCGTGGCATCGGGCCTTGCCCCGATGACTGAACTTAGAGCCTCGCCCGATAATCGAATTTCGGGCCTTTTCCCAATGAAAGTAGCATCGGGCCTTGCCCGATGAAGTAGATAACATGAGGGCGACAAGTGGGGAAGAATCCACCAACATGTCGCCCGTATGAAAAACCAATCGAAGAAAAACTTCTCCAAATTGATTACCGGAATCGT
>PXDN01000285.1 GCA_003566375.1 Opitutia bacterium | reverse complement strand
TAATTGGCGTTGGTCGCATTGGCCAACATGGCGAGCAAGTCCTCGTTATAGTCATCAGCAAAGCCGAGGCAACTGGTGGTGATCAGATCGCGCTCCATTCCGGAAGCGACAATCCGGGTTACTACCTGAGGATCAACAACTCCCACGTTGAGCTGGCCATCGGTGAGCAAAAGAAGGCGGCGGGGGAGACCGGCGCCTGCTTTTTTCAGTTCGTCGCGGCCGAGCATCCATCCGCCGGTCAGGTTTGTCATTCCTCCCGGTTGAATGGAGTCGATCGCCCGGAGGAGTTCCGTCCGGTTTGCCGCCGATTGCAACGGGGCAAGGGCCAGCGCCTTGTCGTCAAAGGCGATCAGGGCGAACAGATCGTCTTTGCGAAGGTTGCGCACGACGAGGCGGGCGGCGTCTTTGGCGGCTTCCAGCGGTTTGCCATCCATAGACCCGCTGCGGTCGATCACGAGACAGAAAGCGATCGGCTTGGTTCGGTTGCCGGGGACCTCCGGAGCGGTGAAGCGCAACGCCATGTGCACCGGGCGGGCGCGGTTGGCGAGGATTGTTTCATAGTCGAGCAGTGTTTCGATTTTCATGGTGTGGGTTTTCCTGGTGTTGGTCTCCCGGCGGGAGGATTGACTTTGTTTTCCGCGCCAGTCTATATCAGGGGGTAGGACATCCGTTGACTTACCAAAAACATTTCCGCCATGCCCCGATCCGCCAAAAACAGTAGCCACGCGCCAAAGGTCTCCCGACCGCCTCTGGAGCGTATGCAGAGGATTCATCAGGCTCTCGCCCAAAACAGATACCCCAATTGCACGAGCCTTGCCAAAATGCTCGAAGTATCGACTAAAACGGTACAGCGGGATCTCGATTTCATGCGCGACCGGCAGAACCTGCCGATCGATTTCGATGCGCGGCGGAACGGGTATTACTACACGGAGCCGGTGGAGTCGTTGCCTTCAATCCAGGTAAGCGAGGGGGAGGTCGTGGCCCTCTTTGTGGCGCAGAAGGTTCTGGCCCAGTATAAAGGGTCGCTGTTTGAGCAACCCCTCGCGAGGGCGTTCGAAAAACTGACGGCCGGGCTGCGCGATTCGATTTCCTTCCCGCTGGCGACCATGGACGACGCCATATCCTTCAAGGCAACCGGAGTGGCTGACGCCGACCTGGCGATCTTCGATGTGCTGCACAAGGCCATCACCGCGTGTGAGGAAGTCGTCATCCGCTACAGGTCTCTCAAGGATCGGGCGGCCCGGTCGCGTTGGGTTCAGCCTTATCATCTGCTGGGAGCGTCGCACTCCTGGTATTTGATTGGCTTTGACAAGGAGCGGGATGCTTTCCGCGTTTTTTCTCTGCCGCGCATTAAGAAGGCCGAGTCGGTGGGGCAGTCTTTTTCCCGGCTCAAGGACTTTAATCCGAAGCATTTGTTGAAGGGTAGCCTTGGCGTCTTCGTCGGGCGGGAGACCCATAAGATCCGGATGCGTTTCGATTCCTTCGCGGCGCAACTGGTGCGGGAGCGTCAATGGCACGAGACCCAGCGGATCGAAGAACTGCCGCACGAGGAGCTGGAGCTTTCAATGAGCCTCAATTCGCTTTTCGAGATCGAGCGATGGATTCTGAGCTGGGGGCCGCACGTCGAGGTGCTGGAGCCGGCACAGCTTCGCGAGCAGATCCTGGCCAAGGCAGAGGGGATCGCCGCCGCCTATTCAGGAGAGAACAATTCGATGGAGCCGATGTCCGCTACGCTCTGGGAGTATGCCGGCGTGCCGGAAGAAACGATCTTCGCAACCACCGACCCTCGGGCGGCTGGTCGCGTAATGAAGGGCCGCCGCGGGCGTTCGTAGGTGGGGAGATGGAGGGTTATTTCAACAGGAGAAACGGGAGTTTGGCCAGGGCGGTTTTCAGGTGGATGCGGTCTTCCTCAATGGGGACGGGTTCGCCGGTGAAATGGTTTGCCAACGCGGGCTGTTCAATCAAACCGCCGGTTTCGATGGCGGTGTCGCCCCAAACATCGCCGGTCCATCCTCCGTCAAGACCACCCGTCAGGCGGGGAATGAAGACGACCATGACTTCCTCGCCGTGCCAGCGTTTGAAGGCGATGCCGCGCTCCCGGTGGCGGCCCGACAATTCCAGCGGAACGTATTTGCCCTCTTGAAACAGGAGCGGGTTTTCGTTGCGAAAGCACAGGATCGAGCGGGTTAAAAACATTTTGATTCGCCCGTCCTGCCAAGAGGAGAGCAGGTCGGCCGGGTCGGCTTCCTTCACTTGGCCGAGCCGTTCGCGGCGCAGGTTGAAATCGACCGGGCGGCGGTTGTCGGGATCGACCATGCTGAAGTCCCAGAGTTCGTTGCCCTGATAAATGTCGGGCACGCCCGGCACCGTCAGCTTCAACACCAGTTGGGACAGGGAATTCACGGCGCCCATGGCCGAGGTCTTTTCCGCCACGGCGGAGAAGGAGTGGATGAATTCGCCGTTTTTTTCCCGGTCGAGGGTTTGGCGGACGAATTGGGTCACCGCTTCGTCCCATTCGTCGTTCGGCTGTATCCAGCTGGTGTTGACCTTGGCCTCCTTGGCCGCCTTGGTCATGAAATTCTGGACACGTTCCACGTAGGCGCTCCATTCATCCGCGCCCTGTTCCTCAAAAGGCCAGGTTCCTATGAGGATTTGGTAAAACAGGTATTCTTCATTTGGAGACGGCGCTTCCTCGCCGTCGATCTCCGTTTTCAAGCCGGCGTTGGCTTTCCGCCAGTCGGCCAGGGAGGTTCTCCAGAGGTCGGGAATCTCGGAAATGGAGGCGATGCGGGCGCGGGTGTCCTCACTCCGTTTGGTGTCATGGGTGGAGCTGGAATTCATGGAGTGGGGCCATGACTGGAGACGGCGCAGGTTGTGGGCGTGGAAATCCTGCACGGACAACCCGAAACGCTGGGGCTCGCCGCCGACCTCGTTGAGCGCAATCAAGCGGTTGTAAATGTAGAAGGCGGTGTCTTCCAGGCCCTTGGCCATGACCGGGCCGGTGCATTGCTGGAATTTCATGACAAAGGCGCGGTGCTCCCCGGCTTCCTCCTCGCTGATGTTTTCCGGAAACTGGAAGAGCAGGTTGTCGCGCAGGAAATTGAAAATCGAGGACTCAATGGCCGGATTGCGCCGCTTGGCGCGGGCCACCGCCAGCAGGATCGCCTGTTGATCCTCCATGGAAATCGGGCGGTTGGGCGCGAGGTAGGTGCGGTAAACCGGAAAGCAGGCGATGACCTCGCGCACGGCGGTGGTCAGCGAATTGAGGGTGAAATCCCGGTACCAGCGGTTGCGTTCGGAAAGGCGGTTGAGCATCTGCCCGAGAACGTTGATGTCGTTGGCCAGGGAGAGGCGCATGACCAGCCGTTTGCACTCATAAACCAGGTCCTGAAAGCGGAACCGGTGGTCGATGAAATTCGCATAGATGGAGGTGAAGGCGGATTCGTTGTCCCCCTCCACCATGACGCCGATGGCATCATTCATGAAGTCGTAACCGGTGGTGCCGTGCAGCTGCCAGTCATCGGGGAGCTCCTCATCCCCGCTCAAAATTTTCTCGGCCAGCAGGTAGAGCGGTTTACGGCTGGAATCCCCGATCCTCATGGCCTCCGCCGCCTGCTGCTGGAGTTGGCCAATATACTCCTGGGGATCCCAGAGACCATCCGGATGATCCAGGCGCACGCCGGTCACCGCCCCCTCCTTCACCAAGTCGAGCAGCAGGCCGTGCACCGCTTCGAAAACCTCGGGCAATTCAACCCGAATGGCGGCCAGATCATTGATGTCAAAGAATCTTCGGTAATTGATCTCCTCCGCCGCCACCCGCCAAAAACTCAGGCGGTAAGCCTGCGCGTTGAGCAGGTCGTGCAGTTTGTCGAAGGTTTCGGGATTGCCGGGCTCCCCATGAAAGGCGCGCAGGCTTTGTTCGATTCCCTCCAGCATCTGCGGACAATCGGAGCAGAGCCGGTCGAGGCGGCGTTTGATGACTTCCTTTTCGCGCGCCCGGTTGAGAACCGATTCGTCATCCGTGTTGGCGATGGCGGGGAGGTGCTCGACCGCGTGCAGGATGCTCTGCAATTCGTCCAGCAGTTCCTCGTTGTAATAGGGGGTGAGTTCTTCCAAGGCGGGGCGGAGAATCCGCCCGTAAGAACAAGGGGCGATGGGCAGGGTGAAGTCGTAATAATGCAGGAAGAACGCGCCCTGCCGCAGGCTGAGCCGGAATTCCCCGCGTTCGAGCACGCGCCCGTATTGGTCTCCCAGCACCGGAAGCAGCACTTTGTCGCGCAGTTCCTCCTTGTTGGGCCGCCAGTCGATGTCAAAAAACCGGGCGTGGCGCGAGGAGGGACCGTTTTCCAAAACATCCATCCACCAGGTATTGTTGGGCGAAACAACCCCCATGTGGTTGGGGACGAAGTCGGCCACCTGGCCCATGTCGTGTTCGCGCAGGCGCGCGGCCATTTCCTTGTAATCCTCCCGCGTTCCGATGGAGGGATTCAGGTTATTGTGGTTGGAGATGTCGTAGCCGTGCGTGCTGTCCGGAGCGGCCTCGAAGCAAGGGGAGGAATAGAGGTCGCTGATGCCGAGGTCGCGCAAATACGGAATGATTTCGGAGGCTTGGCGAAAGGTGAAATTCCGGTTGAGCTGCAACCGGTAGGTCGCCGCGGGGATGCGCGGTCGTTTGGTGTCTGGTGCTGATTGGCTCATTGTTCGAAGGTAGCCTGCAAAAGCAGAACTTCAGGTTCGGTGAATAGAATGTCAGGTCCGCGGCGTTCGGGCGAGCTTTCCCCGCCGCCGAAGCGGGTTTCGTTGCTGCTGAGAACCGCCCGCCAGGTCCAGCCGCCGGGCAGCTCGAACAAAGTGGACTGTTCCGGCCGTGCCGCCCCGCCGCCCCGCAGGTCGGCCAACAGCAACAAGGCGTTTTCCGGCCCGTCTCCGAAACGGAGCGCGGTGACCGCCCCCGGCAGAACCTCCGCGCGGAGATCTTTCCAGCGGCGTTCCCGCCAGGCCGGGTGCTTGCGGCGCAGGGCGAGGCAGGCCCGGTGCAGGAGGAGCAGCCCTTTGTGGCCAAATTCGCCGGTCTCCTCCCAGCGGAGTTTCGAGTCCAAAAACGTTTTTTCCGCCTGGGGATCGGGGATCGTCTCCACGCCCCGGGTTTCGCCCGCCGCGGCGAAAAACTCGGTGAACTCCTCCCGTCGCCCGCGGGTGACGGCTTCCCCGAGTTCCGTTTGGTGTTCGGTGAAAAAGAGAAACGGAGAAGCGGCGCCCCATTCCTGGCCCATGAACAGCAACGGGGTGCCGGGCGTGAAACAGAGCAGGGCGCAGGCGGCCCGGTGGGCGGCGGGGGAGACCAGGTGGTTGGGGCGTTCGCCGAAGGCGCGGTTGCCGGTTTGGTCGTGATTGGTCACGCAGTGCACGCACTGGGCGGGACGGAGATCTTCGGTCGAGGTGCCGCGCGGGGTGCCCTCGACGCGGGTGGCCTGCCCCCGGTAATGCCAGCCGTGGGTCAGGATGTCGGCGAGTTCCGCCGGCGCTCCGGTGAAGTTGGCGAACCAAGCCGATTGATCCCCGGTCAGGGCGACGCGGACGCTGTGGTGGAAGTCGTCCGCCCAGAGCCCGTCGAGACCGTATCCGCCCTGGTTCTCCGGCAGGGCGAGTTTGGCGTCATTGCGTTCATCCTCGGCCACCACCAGGCCGCCTCGTTCATGGACAACCCGCGCGATCTCGGTCAGCAGGTGGGTGGGCGAGTCGTCGAGAATGGCGTGGGTGGCGTCGAGCCGAAAGCCGTCGAAGCGGAACTCGTCCATCCAGTAGGCCGCGTTGGCCAAAAAAATCTCCCGCACCGGGCCGTGATTTTCCCCGTCGAAATTAATGGCGTCGCCCCATGGGGTTTTGTGGCGCTTGTTGAAATACCACGGGCTGTAGAGGGAGAGGAAATTGCCATCGGGGCCGAAATGATTGTAAACCAAATCGAGCCACACGTGCAGGCCGCGGGCGTGGGCCGCGTCGATCAAGGCGCGTAAATCGTCCGGATGCCCGTAGCTGTCATCGGGTGCGAAGAGCATGACCCCGTCGTAACCCCAGTTGCGCGATCCCGGAAAGGCGGCCAGCGGCATGATCTCCAAGGTGGTGACGCCGAGCCCGGCCAGGTGATCGAGCTTGGCGATGGCGTCGCGGAAAGTGCCCCCGGGGGTGAAAGTGCCGACGTGCAATTCGTAAATGACGGTCTCTTCCAGGGAGCGGCGCGGCCAGACATCCGTTTCCCATGGACGGGCCAGCGGGTCCACCACCATGGAGGGGCCGAAGACCCCCTCGGGCTGGTAGCGGGAAAACGGATCGGGGAAGGCGTCACCGCCGTCCAAGCGGTAACGGTAGGTTTCCCCGGCGCGCCCCTCCGGATCAACCGCCCCGAAAAAGCCCGCCCCGTCCTTTTCCAGGGGAACGGCGCGGACGACGGTGCGGCGGTCATCCCCGTAAACCAAGGCTTCGACGGTTTGGCGGTCGGGTGCCCACACGCGGTGGCGCACGCCTCCGCCGGGGAGCGGGTCGGCGCCCTGGGGGCGGAGGCCCGGCTTGGAAGCGGCGGTGGTTGGCTGTTGGGTGTTCATTTCGATTTATCGGTTTTCACTTGCTCAAACAGGCGAAAAGCCCGCGGTTCCAGGGCGGCGGTTTGGCCGCCCGTCAAAATCTCTTTGCCGGAGGCCAGGCCCTCCTCGAGAAACGTGTTGATCAGGAGTTTCCATTGGACGGTCTTTTCTCCCGGAAGCCGGAAGGGGATCTCCTCGTAGTGGGCGTTGAATAACAGCAGGAAGGTGCCGTCCTGGACCGGGTTTCCCTCCTGGTCGATAAAAGCCGACCCCTGGCCGCAGATCAGCATGCCAACGCAGGAAGCGAAATGGACATGCCAGTCGGACTCGCTCATCTCCTTGCCATCGGGATTATACCACATCATGTCTTTCCAGTCCGCGCCGCGCGCCGGGCGCCCGCGGAAAAAGCCCGGACGCCGGAAGACCGGATGCTGGCGGCGGATGCGGATCAACCCGCGGGTGAACTCGGTCAGTTTGACTTGTTCCTCATCCCGTTCCCAGTGCAGCCAGCTCAACTCGTTGTCCTGACAGTAGGCGTTGTTGTTGCCCTGTTGGGATCGTCCATATTCATCTCCCGCGCACAACATCGGGACCCCTTGGGCCAGGAACAGGGTGGCAAGAAAATTGCGGCGCTGGCGGCGGCGCAGGCGGTTGATCTCCGCGTCATCGGTATCGCCTTCCGCCCCGCAATTCCACGAAAGATTGTCGTGGTGGCCGTCGCGGTTGTCCTCGCCGTTGGCCTCGTTGTGTTTTTCGTTGTAACTGACGAGATCGTGCAGGGTGAACCCGTCGTGGGCGGTGATGAAATTGACGCTGGCGCGTGGCGACCTGCCGCCGGCTTGGTAAAGGTCGGGACTGCCGCTGAGGCGCCAGGCGAATTTCCCCAGCCGTCCATCGTCTCCTTTCCAGTACGAGCGGACGGTGTCGCGGAATTTGCCGTTCCATTCCGACCAACCGGAGGGGAAGTTGCCAACTTGATACCCGCCCTCGCCGATGTCCCACGGTTCGGCGATCAGCTTGACTTGGGAGAGGACCGGGTCCTGGCGCAAAATATCGAGAAAGGCCGCGCCCCGGTCGTAGTGATGGTTATCGCGGGCGAGGGTGGTGGCGAGGTCGAACCGGAACCCGTCCACCCGCATCTCTTGCACCCAGTATCGGAGACTGTCCATGATGAGTTGGAGGGCGCGGGGGTGCCCAACGTTCCATGAATTTCCACAACCGGTGAAATCCATGTTGTAGCGGGGCTGGTCATCCAGCAACCGGTAGTAGGACGGATTGTCGATGCCCCGGAAAGAGAGGGCGGGCCCGAGGTGGTTGCCCTCGCCGGTGTGGTTGTACACCACGTCGAGGATGACCTCCAGCCCGGCGGCGTGCAGGTTTTTCACCATCTCCTTGAATTCGGTCACCTGGCCGCCGTTTTCGGGTGAGAGGGCGTACCCGCTTTCCGGAGCGAAATAACCAATGGTGTTGTAACCCCAGTAATTGCTCAGGCCGCGGTCGATCAGAACGCGGTCGTGGATGAACTCCTGCACCGGTAGCAAACTGACGGCGGTAACGCCGAGTTCGCGCAAATAGCCGGTCGCCTCCGGAGTGCCGAGTCCCGCATACGTGCCCCGCAGGTTTTCCGGAATGGCCTCCATGCGTTTGGTGAAGCCCTTGACGTGAACCTCGTAAATCACCGACTCCTCCATCGGAACGCGGGGCGGTTGGTCTCCGCCCCAGTCGAAGGCCGGGTCCATGACCAGGCAGCGGGGCAGGTCGGCCGCGTTGTTGCGGTAATCGCGGTCGAGATCCTGTTCGGATTGATGGAGCGGGTAGGGGAAGACGCGGTCGTTCCAGCGGATTTTGCCGGTGATGGCGCGGGCATACGGGTCGAGCAACAATTTGGCGGGGTTGAAGCGCATCCCGCGTTCCGGCGCGTGCGGCCCGTAAACCCGGTAGCCGTAGCGCTGGCCGGCCCGGATGCCGGGGAGAAACGCGTGCCAAACGTGATCGGTGCGCTCGGTCATGCGAACCCTGGTTTCCCGATTGTCTCCGTTATCCGAGTACAGGCAGAGATCCACGCCGGTGGCGTGTTCTGAAAAGAGGGCGAAGTTGACACCCCCGTCCCGGAGCGTGGCTCCGAGAGGATGGGGCGCTCCGGGTGTGGATTTGATTCGAGTCATGCGTGATGTAAATACGGATAGTGAGACCGGCGCGGAAGTCGGAACTTGTTCGCCGGGGCCGGTGTGGGAACGGTTGGGGCCGACGGCCGATCAGCCATTCTCTTTGGCGGCGGCAAAACTTTCCACGATGAGGCGGGAGAGTTCCTTGTCCGGATTTTTCACCATGGCCGCGGTCAGGGTGAATTCCTTCTGGCCGGTGTTGCGGCCGATTAACTGCAGGCCGTGGTGCAGATCGTGCAAGCGGGTTTCGCAGAGAGAGCGGATGGTTTTTTCCTCCGCCAAACTCAGGTCGACCAACGCCTCAATGGCATCCTCTTCGAACGTGAGCCGAATCCCGTGCTCTTCCTCAAAACGCCCTGTGAATTTCTTCACTTCCGCGGCAAGCACCTCCCGCTGGCGGGAGGCGTTGTCCTTCAGCAGGGCCCGCAGGGCATTGGCCGGGTTTTCGACCGCCTTGCCGTCGATGGACAGTTTTTGGATGGAGGTGGACGGGAGTTCGAATTTAAAACCGCGCAAGGTTCTTTCCAACACCGTCATCAAGGCGCGCGCGCCCGTTTTTTCGCTGGCGGCTGATTGGGCGATGGCGCGGATGGCGTCCGGGGTGACGTCCAACCCGATGCCGTAGCCCTTGAAGTCCGTTTTGTATTGGCTGAGGATGCTCCCTTCGGATTGGAGAAGGATTTTTTCCAAATCCTCCCGGCTGAGGTGTTCGCAGTGAACCCGCACCGGCAGGCGGCCGATGAATTCCGGCTCGAATCCATAACTGATGAAATCAGTGGTGGTGACGTGGTTTAGGTAGTCCTTTTCCTCATCACGGCTGTCCGCGCTGTTGCCAAATCCGATCGACCCGCTCTCGACCCGCTTTTTGATCTGGTCGGACAGCCGGTCGAAGGCGCCGCTGACGATGAACAAAATGTGGCGCGTGTTGATGGCGCGTTTGCCGCCCTTTTTGCCGCCGCGCTGCATTTCAAACATGGCCTGCATCTGTCCCAGCAGATCGGTTTGGCTGAACAGGTTCACATCGGTTTCCTCCATCAGCTTGAGGAGGTTGATCTGCACCCCGCGCCCGGAGACATCGCGGCCGCCGCCGCCGCTTTGGCCGGCCGAGCTGGCGATTTTATCGATCTCGTCGATGTAGATGATCCCGTATTGGGCGAGATCGACGTCGCCGTTGGCCGCTTTGACCAAGTCGCGCACCAGGTCCTCCACATCGTGGCCGACATACCCGGTTTCGGAAAATTTGGTGGCGTCGGCTTTGACAAAAGGAACCCCGATCAACTTGGAGATACAGCGCATCAGGTAGGTTTTTCCCACCCCGGTCGGTCCGAGCAGAATAATGTTTTGCTTGGCGTAATCCTTCTCCCGCAGGTCGGGAGTTTCCAGACACTGGCGCACGTGGTTGAAATGATCGCAGATGGCCACCGAGAGTACTTTTTTGGCCTCTTGTTGCCGAATGACGAAGCGGTCGAGGTAGTCGCGAACCTCCCGCGGCTTGAGATTGAAGCCATGGATCCGCTTCAAAATTTCCGCTTTTTCGTCATCCTCCACAGGCTCTTCGCCGTCTCCCGACCCTCCGTCGGCCGGTGCCGCAAACCCCGCTTGATTAAAGAATTGGGCGGGATTTCCATGCTGGAAAGCCTCCCGCATTTGCTTCTGCAACTCCTCGAATGGATTTTTCTCTTTTTGATCACTCATTAATTTTTAAAATAAAATACATGTTTGTATTTGACGCAATCGTTAGACCACGAATAACTTATCCCCCGTAATCGCACGAACCACCTAACATCTATCTGACATGGCTCAAAACCTTACCAAACGGGACATCGTCCTCAACATCTATAAAAAGACCGGTTTGCCGCAAAAAGACATTCGCGACGCCGTGCAAATGACCTTGGACGCGATCGCCGATTCACTCTCGGGCGGAAACAACGTGGAATTGCGCAACTTCGGTGTATTCGAAGTTCAAGTTCGCAAGGCCCGCGTCGGCCGCAATCCCAACAAACCCGAAACCGACGTCATCATTCCCACACGGGCGGTGGTGAAGTTCAAGGCCGGAAAAATTTTGAAGGCCCGGATGAAGAAACTCGATCCCAAAAAGCTGAAGTGATTTTCGCCCGGCCGCCGTTCAGGGGGCCGGGATTTCACAACAGCGGGATGCGACGGGGCGCGTCCGTTGGGCGGCTCCCGTGACGGCGACGGTTTATAACCACCGCCCAAGCTTTCCCTTTTTCCCATGTTTGAAAGCCTTCCTGGTTTTCGGGATTTTTATCCCGACGAGTGTTCCATTCGCAACCATCTCTTCCGTGTTTGGCGGCAGACCGCCGCCCGCTACGGGTTTTCCGAATACGACACGCCGGTGCTGGAGCCGCTGGATTTGTTTCGCGCCAAATCGGGGGATGAAATCACCACCCAGTTGTTCGCTTTCACCGACAAGTGCGGTCGTGAGGTGGCCCTGCGACCGGAGACGACGCCCGGCCTGGCCCGTATGGCGGGTGCCTGCGCAAACAGCCTGAAGAGGCCGGTGAAATGGTTTTCCATCGGGGAACAATACCGCTACGAGCGCGCCCAGCGCGGCCGGTTGCGGGCCTTTTACCAGTTCAACGCCGACATATTGGGCGAAGCGGG
>PXDN01000036.1 GCA_003566375.1 Opitutia bacterium | reverse complement strand
CCGCCGGCGGAATCCCCAACCGTCGCCAACAACCTGAACACACGCGTGCCGGATCAAACCATAAAAGTCGATAATTTGGTCAAGGAGTATGCCGGGGTGACCGCCGTCAATGAGATTTCTTTCTCGGTGGACCGCGGGGAGATCATCGGATTTCTCGGCCCCAACGGGGCGGGAAAAAGCACGACCATGCGGATCTTGACCGGATTTGTCCCCGCCACTTCGGGGCGGGCCTCCATCTGCGGGCATTGCGTGGCGGCGGAGCCGCGCCGGGTTCGCCAGGCGATCGGCTACATGCCGGAAAACAATCCGTTGCCGGAGGATCTGCGGGTGGGTGAATACCTGCGACTGCGCGGCAGATTGAAAGGACTCTCGTCCAAGCGGCTGCGAATGCGTTTGGATGAAGTTTTGGAGCGTTGCGATTTGGCGCGGGCGGAACGCCGCATCATCGGCACCCTCTCCAAGGGGTACCGCCAGCGGGTCGGCATTGCCGACGCCATCATCGCCGAACCGCAGGTTATCATCATGGATGAGCCGACCATCGGGCTCGATCCGCACCAAATCGTCCTGATCCGCGACCTGATCGCCAGCTTGCGGGGCCGCATGAGCATCCTCCTCTCCAGCCACATCCTGCCGGAAATAGAGATGACCTGCGACCGCGTCATCATCATCAACAACGGGCGGATCGTGGCCGCCGACAAACCAGCCGCCCTGCGGACCGAATTCATCAACCGAACCAGTTACATCCTCGAAATCAGCGGCGGCGACGCGGAAATCAAAGCGGCGGCCCGCTCGGTGGATCCGAATCTCACCTGGGAATCGGACAACTCCGCCGAGACCACCGGGTTCCGGCGCATCACCTTGACATGCCCCGGGCAGAACGACTGGGGCGAGGATTTGTTGCGGGTCTTCTCCCGCGCGTCCACCTTGCGCTTGAAATCGCTTCACCGGGCGAAACCGACGTTGGAGGAAGTTTTCATGGCCGCCACCCGCCGAAGTTGGGAAATCCTGATGCCGCCCGGTGGCAAAAACGGCGCTTCGGCCCGGCGCGGGGCCGGGAACAATCAACCCGCCAACAAACCATGAGACGGTTTTTCACATTACTGCGCCACGAGACCCGTGTCCTTTTCATTGCCCCGTCCACCTACGTGGCGGCTTTCCTGTTTCTGCTCATCATGGGGTTTGTTTTCCAAGGAGTGGTGGAAACCTACAGCCGCTCGCCCCAGAATTCGCCGCCGGTGGTGATCTTCTTTCAATTGTTCTGGCTGCCGGTCTTTTTCATCGTCCCGTTGTTGACCATGAAAAGTTTCGCCGAGGAGAAGCGGCACGGAACCCTGGAAACCCTGCTGACCACGCCGGTTTCGCCAAGCCAGGTGGTGCTGGCCAAGTTTTTCGCCGCCTACCTGCTCTACGCGGTGTTTTGGCTGCTCACCTTGGGGTTTTCCGCCATCCTGCATTCCCAAGCCCGCGATCCCAGGCTGTGGGAAATCGGGCCGACGGCGGGCGGCTACCTGTTTATCTTGCTCAGCGGCCTGTTGTTCGTGGCCATCGGGATCTTCGCCAGCTCGCTGACCCGCAATCAACTGGTCTCCGGCATTCTCAGCTTCACGTTGCTTTTCGGCGTGATCATCGGCAGCCGGTATTTGGCCGATCTCACCGCTTCCGGTCTTCAGTTTTTGCCTGTTTCCGATGAGTGGCTGGCGTATCCCCAGGTGTTCCAGCATGGCGAGGATTTCAGCCGGGGGGTTTTCGATACCCGTCCAATTGCCTTTTATCTCAGCACGGCGGCCCTTTTCCTGATTTTAAGTGTCCTCACCATTGAGAGCAAAATTTGGAGAAGTTGACGCATGAAGCCAAACAAGGATTTCAAAACCCAGCGCTGGACCGAGACGCTCAACACCTGGTTGCAGGTGTTGCTCTTCCTGGTTTTTTTCGCCGGCGCCAGCTACCTGGGGAGTCATTTTTACACGCGGGTGGATTTGACCAAGCAGCACCGGTTTTCCCTTTCGCCGGAAACCATCGCCTACCTCGGGGAGTTGGAGAGGCCGGTGCAAGTGTATGTCACCATTTCGGCCGATTCCGACGATCCGGATTTGCACAGCCTCTATCAGGACACGCGCGGCCTCCTGCGGGAATACGAATTTCAAAGCCGGCGGGCGCCCGGGGGCGGGATTTCGGTGGAATTTGTCAATGTTTACCAGCAACGGGGGAAAGCCCGCCTGTTGGCCGACACCTACGGGATCGACCAGTCCGAGCTGATTCTGCTGGTTTCGGGGGACAAGCAACGGATCGTTTTTCCCAACGAGCTTTACGTCACGGAAGGCCGCAAGCGCACCCAGTTTAAGGGCGAGCAGAAACTAACTTCGGCCATTCTTGATGTCGCCAGCGACAACCGCAAAACCATCTACATTCTCTCCGGTCACGGGGAGCTGCGGGTGGACGACGTCGATCCCAACCGGGGCATCTCGCAGTTCACCGCCGCCCTCCGCCAGCGCAATTTCGATTTGCGCACCCTGAACCTGACCCATGCCGAAGGCGTGCCGGAAGACGCCGACATGATCCTGATCCTCTCTCCCCAAACGCCCGTCATGCCCCATGAGGAGGAAATGCTGCGCCAATACCTGAACAACGAAGCGGGGCGCGTGCTGATCATGATCGACCCCGAGCTGCGCAACAACCACGGCCTTGACGATCTTTTCTTTGACTGGGGAGTGCTGGTTGACGACACCGTGGTGCTCGACACCGGACGTGACTTCATGGCCAGCGGCGGCGATTTGCTCCTGTGGCGGTTTGGCGACCACGCCACCACCCGCACCCTGATCGACAACAACATTCCCGTCATCGCCGGGCTCACCCGGTCCATCCGCAAGGATCCCGGCCGGCCGATCGGAGACTCGCTGCAAGTCACCCCCCTGATCGGCACTTCCGATTCCAGCTGGGGAGAGCGCAACTACAATTATGCCCGCGGCGGCACCTACCGGTTTGACGAAAACACCGACCTGCCCGGACCGCTCAGCGTGGCCACTCTCTCCGAACGGCAAATCGCTTCCAACCTGCCGATCAACATTCCCGGCGGTCGCCTCATCGTGATCGGCACGTCGGAATTCATCACCAACAGCCGGATCGGCGCCCTCGGCAATCTCACGTTGATGCTCAACCTGATCAACTGGGGGACCGACCGAGACAGCATGGTCAACATACCGCCGCGTCCCATCGACGACATTCAGATCGTGCTCAGCCAAGACCAAACCAACAAGCTCCGGCTCTCCATGCTGGTGCTCTTTCCCGGATCAGCCGCCCTCTGCGGTTTGATCGTTTACTGGATGCGGAGGAAATAAACCATGCGCACCCGAATCACCATCATTCTTGTCGCGGCCAACCTCGCCTTGTTCGGCCTGTTGTTTTTCCTCGACCGCAAAGCCGGCGCGGATCAACTGATGCGGGAAGCGTCCCGAAAAGTTCTCGGTGCCGAGGCCGCTGATCTTGATTACTTGGAAATCGAAATCGCCGCCACCGGCGACAAACGGGTTTTGCAACGGGGAGGGAATGCCAACTGGCACATCCGCTCCCCGATCGATTGGCCGGCCAATCCGTTTGCGGTAAACCGCCTGCTGCAACAGCTCGAGTTTTTGGAGCGGGACACCAGCTTCCGCGTGAGCGATTTGGCCCGGCGCGGCCAAACCCTCGCGCATTACGGCTTGGAGGAGCCGGGAATCATTCTCCGGTTTGGCCGGGGAGACCGGCGTCACGAATTGAAGATCGGCGAAACCACCGAGATCGGCAACCGGCTTTACGTCCTCGCTCCCGGGGGTGAGTGGATTCACGTGGTCCCCCGCGAACTGGCCGAGACCCTCTCCCTCGGGTTGGCCGATTTGCGCAGCGAAACCGTGTTT
This sequence comes from Opitutia bacterium, assembly GCA_003566375.1. Classification (GTDB taxonomy): domain Bacteria; phylum Verrucomicrobiota; class Verrucomicrobiia; order Opitutales; family T3Sed10-336; genus T3Sed10-336. The sequence continues at coordinate 7,494 of PXDN01000036.1, read as the reverse complement.
CACATCCCGCTTTTCGAATTGCGGTCGCTCAATTTGCACCTGGGCGAAACCCGGGTTCGCCTGAGTGGTTCCGGCGGGGAATGGCGCTTTGAAACTCCTTTTCAAACCCGGGCCGATCGGTCGGCGGTGGAGGCGGCCGTGCAACGGCTCAACACGCTGAAAATCGACGGGTTCATTGACCCGGCGGGTCAATTGTCGGCCTACGGGTTGGAGAATCCGGCAATGCGGATCACGCTCGAGGGCAACAACCGGCGGGAAACGCTGCTGGTCGGCGGTCCGGTCGCCCGCGGCAACCAACCGCTGGTTTACGGAAAACTCGAAAACAACGCCACCGTTTTCACGCTGCCAGCGGATCCGCTCTACGCCTTGGAAAAAGCCCAGGATTTGCTGCGCGACCGCCGCCTGGTCCGGCTCGACCGCGACCGCCTCAGTTCGCTCAATATCACCGGGTCGGGCGGCGCCGACATTCTGCTGCAAAAACTGGAAACCAATCAATGGCAGGTCGTCTCCCGCTTTCCCGACCAATCGTTGCGCATCCTGCCCGCCGACCCGGCGCTGGTGGAGCGCATGATCGAGTCGGTGGACCAAACCCACGTGGTCCGTTTCGCCAATGACGCCCCTTCCGATTCCGATCTTGATCGCTACGGTTTGGGCACGCCGGCGCGGCGGATCGTTTTTGGGGGGGACGACACCCCGGCGCTGTTGATCGGCAACCATGTCCCCGATACCGGCGGGCTGGAGGTTTTTTCAAAGTTGGAAGGCAGTCGGTTTGTTTACACCGTGGACGCATCCCTGCTGCGGGAATTGCCCCTCACCACCAGCTATTACCGGGACCGCTTGTTGTTGAGGCAGCCGGACGGTGCCCTTCTCACCAGTATCCGAATATCGGATGCGGAGGATGACCGGAAAATTTACGAGATCGCCCTGTCTTCCCCGTCTTCCGGATGGGAGGAGGCGCTGGCCGACCGGCCCGACGGAGAGCGCCGCGCGGTGATGGCCCTGCTGCCGGAATTGCGCAACCTGCGCGTGCAGCGTTTCGTCCAGGACGGGTTCAGTTCCTCCTTCAACCTCGACAACCAAACCATCATCTTTCCCTACCGTTTGGTGGCGGAATTGCTGTTGGTTGGGGGTGACACCGCCCGGCAGTCAGAACTGCGGCTTCATCTGAGCGAAAAGCTGGGAGGCCAAACCGTGTTTGCGGGATCGCCGGAGTTGAATGTGATTTTCACGCCCCGCCAATCCCTGATCGACGCCCTCACGCCGCTGTTGTTTGAACGGTCCGCGCCTCCATCGCCCGACGCGCCCCCCGACCCTTGAACCCATCCCGGCTGTTTTGCCATGAGCGAGCCCTCCCTGTCCGAGCCTCCCCGCCAGGATGCCAATCCGCCGGTTAACCATCGGCGGCTTTGGCGCGGCATCGCGGGAAACGTGGTCTTCGTGCTCCTGGCGGTCCCGTTGATCGTCGGTTTGTGGGCTCTGGCCAAGTTGCAACTGGACGGGTATTGGCCGGTCCCGGACTTCGTGCTCTCCGGGCTTCACCACGCCATGGAGGAAAACCGTCTCCACCTGGAGTACGGGGATGTCGTTTACCTGCCGCCAGGCCGACTGATTGTGCGGGACGCAGGGCTTCACTCCACGCAATTTGACGAAATCCTTTTGGCCGCCGATGCCATGGAAATCAGGCTGCGGCCGGGCCCGTTGGCGAGGGGCCGGATTGTGCTCGACGGAGTTTCCCTGCTCGCCGGCCGGGCGCGTTGTCCCGCGTCGCTCTCGCCCACCGGGAGAACCGAAGAGCCGTTGCGAAGAATTTCCATGAGTCTTCGGCGGGACGGCGAAGGGTGGTTGGTGGAACGGGGTGCTTTCGCCTTGGGAAACCTGCGGGTCACGGCGGAGGGGCCGGTGCCCCGAATCCCCAAGATAGTGGACGCCCTGCCGTTGCCGGCCGAGCCGAAACCGGAGGTGGCGTGGGAAGAACGGTTTTCCCGGGTGATCCGTTTGCTGGCCGACGCCGACACTTTGCTGGATCAAGTCGATCACCCGGTGGTTCACCTGCGCTCCTTTCCTGGAGAAAACGGGGAGTGGGCGCTAGAAGCCGAAATCCGCGCCGAACGGGTCCGGTTGCCTTTCGCCGCCTCGTTGGAGGAGCCCCGCGGGGAAGCCCGCGTTCGTTTGGAGAACGGGGAGTGGCGCGTCGAAAAAGCCCGGCTGTCGGGGCGCGAGGCGGCCGCCATGAGTCACGGCCATACCGGGGTGGGCCGCGGAGCGGAGTTTTCCGCCCGGTGGGCAAGCCCGTTGACGCCGGGGGCCTTTCATCCCCGGGAAGTCGAAATGCGCCTGAGCGAGCTGGAACTTGCGGGCATCCGGATGGAGGGCGTGCGGATGTTCGCGCGGGACACCGGCGCGGATTGGTTCGCGTTTGAGGTTCGGGCCGGCCTGGGGGGCGGGTTTTTGCAGCTCGACGGGGAAGTGGATCCATTTGGCGGATACGCCGGTCTGCGGGCGGAGGGTTGGCTGAACCCAACCGCCGTCATGGCCCACCCGTTGCTTGAAAAACTGGGATTCGACAAAGACGTGGCTTTCGACGAACCGGTTTCCCTGTTTGCGCGGGGCCGCGCCGGCCCCGGTTGGAAGGGGGCCGAAGCATCCGCCACCGCCACCGCCCGGCACGCCCTGATCGACGGGGTGGCCATGGATGCCGCCAGTGCGCGGGCCAACGTCGATTTGGAGCGGTTCACCGTGACCGAAATGACGCTTCGGCACGGTGATTTCGAAACCGTGGGCAGTTATGACGTGGTTTATGACGACATGTCCTACCGTTTCCTGTTTGACGGCACCCTGCGGCCCGCCCACCTGAATCCGTGGTTTGACGATTGGTGGACGCTTCTGTGGGAAGACATCCGGTTCGCGGGCGATCCCCTGCGGGGCGACATTGACATTGCCGGATACTGGGGGGATCCCGCGAAAATCCGGTTGTTCGGGAGATTCGGCGCCGAGAATCTGTTGGTGCGCGGTTGCGGGTTTGAGGATGTGGAACTGGGGCTGTTCGTGGATGGCTTCCACACCGAATTGTTCGACATCCGCGCCAAACGCCGGGAGGGTGAAATGGACGGGTGGATACGGTTTTGGATGAACCCGGACCAGGGCGATTGGCGGGCCTTCGAGTTGGACCTGCGCTCCACCGCATCGGTGGATGATTTGGCGGGTATGTTTGGTGAACAGGGGCGGAGTTTGATTGCGCCGTTTGCTTTTCATCAGCCTCCCGAACTCCATCTTCGCGGCGGCTTGATGGCACCCTCCGCCGGCGGGGATTACGGAATTCAGCTGACCGGCAAAAGCCGCGGACCGATTGAATACGACCGTCTGGATTTGGAGGACTTGGAAGTGGAAGCCCGGTTCGAACCCGGCTCCACGCGGCTGGAGACCATGCGTTGGGGTCTTGGCGGAGGGGACGGCGTGGGTTCGGCATTGCTGACCAATGAGAACGGCCGTGACCGGTTGGAGTTCACGTTTTCCCTGGTCAATGCCGACCTGGAGTCAGCCGCCCGGACTTGGCACAAGTACATCGATGAATGGTGGCACGAGACCGAGCCTCCCAATTCGGCCGACGGTAAACTGGACCTGCGAATGGAAGCCGCCGGCGACTACGGCGATAGGGAAACTTTCCACGGCAAGGGCGGGTTTCATTTGAAAGAGGCCGACTTGGCTGACGTGCATCTGCTGGGGCTGCTTTCCAGGTTGCTGAGGGGAACGCCGCTGCTGGGCTTCACTTCCCTGCAATTCGACGAAGCCGTATCGGAATTTCAATTGCGCGGCGACCGGGTGCATTTTCCGGATTTGAGACTGATCGGGCCGGCCGCCACCATCCGGGCCAAAGGCGATTACCTCCCCGCCGATGCCCGCTTGGATTTCACCGCGCGGGTGCACATGATTCAACAAGAGCGAATTCCCGTGCTTTCGCTGATCCTGGCCCCCATTACCGCTCCCTTGGCCAATGTGCTGGAAGTAAAATTATTGGGCACCCTGGATGAGCCGCAATGGCGCTTCCTCTACGGGCCCCGCGGCGTCATGGAAACCTTGCAAACCCAGCCGGACGGTTGATCTTCTTTATCGAACATGACCGCATCAACAAACAACACGCACCGGGTCGGCGTTCACGTGTCCATCAGCGGCGGGCACGACAAGGGCGTTCGCCAAGCCGTTGGCCTCGGCTGCGAGGTGGCCCAGGTTTTCACCAAAAACAACATGCAGTGGTTCGCTCCTCCGCTGGCGGATTCGGCGGTGGACGCCTACCGGCGGGCCAGGGAGGAGAGCGGTTTGTCCATGGTCTTCGGGCACGCCGGCTACTTGATCAACCTCGCGGCCACCAAGCCGGAGAATCTGGAAAAATCGAGGGAGTCCCTGCTGCGGGAATTGGTCCGGTCGGATCAACTTGAACTGCCGTTTCTAATACTGCATCCCGGTGCCCATCTTGGCGAGGGAGAGGAGGCCGGGCTCCGTCTGATTCTGGAATCGCTTGACTGGGTGTTCGAGCGGCACGAAGGGCGGACCCGGATTGCCATGGAGGTCACGGCCGGTCAGGGCACCTGCCTCGGCGCACGTATCGAACATTTGGCGACGTTGCTGAACGGTTGCCCGTGTCCGGAGAGGCTGGCGGTCTGCCTCGACACCTGCCACCTCTTTGCCGCAGGGTTTGACCTCCGCACCCGCGCCGACATCGACCGGTTCATCGACGGGTTTTCCAAGCTGATTCCGTGGGATCAGGTGGTGTGCGTCCATCTCAACGACAGCAAGGGAGCGCTCGGCTCCAGGTTGGACCGTCACGAACTTCTGGGAGAGGGGAAGATCGGGTGGGACTGTTTTCGCGAAATCGTCAACCACCCCGCCTTCGCGGAGATTCCCCTTTGCCTGGAAACGCCCAAGGGCAAAGACAACATCAATGACCGCAACACCCTGGCCAAATTGAAGGAGGCCCGGGGAGAGCCGGCGCCCTGATTTTCATCCTCCGTCTACGGAAAGAAGGCAAAATGGGGGAAGGTTTGGGCAAGCGCGGCCCAGCGCCGCCGGGGTTTCCGTGGTTCAATGGACCGGCAATCCAAAATGACCATGAACAATGCGAAAAACAACCGGGCAGCCTGGCTGCGGGGAGGAGACGCGGAATGCGACGCTCCTCCGAAACCGGTCAAACGACCGAGGCGCTTGGTCCTGCTGGGGGCCCCCGGATCGGGCAAAGGTACCCAAGCGGAGCTGCTGGTCAGGAATCTCGGCGGCTGCCACCTCTCCACCGGAGACATTTTCCGCACCGCCTCCTGTTCCGAAGACAAAGTCGCTTCTCCGGCCGTGCGGGAAGCCCTCGACGCCATGGCCAAAGGCGAATTGGTGAGGGATGAAACCGTTTTGGACATGGTGCGCGAACGCGCCGCCTGCCTGCGCTGCGGGGGTGGTGTTCTGTTGGATGGATTTCCCCGCACGGTTGCCCAAGCCGATGCCCTCGCCGATTTTTTGATTCAGCAAAACCTCCGGCTCGACGCCGTCATTAATTTCGAGTTGCCGATCGACACCATCGTGCGTCGCTTGGGCGGCCGGCGGACCTGCTCCGATTGCAGGGCCGTTTTTCACACCGAATCCCATCCGCCCCGTGAGGAAGGGGTCTGCGATCATTGCGGGGGGGCTTTGCTGCAACGGGATGACGACCGGCCCGAAGCGGTGCTTGTCCGCATGGCGGCTTACGAGCGGGAGACGGCGCCGCTGATCGAATATTACCGCAGGCGGGGCCTCTTGCTGAATGTTTCGGCCGACGGCTCGCCGGAAACCGTTTGCGAACGGGCGGTGCGCCTGCTGGAAGCGGACGGCGCGGTGTAAGCGCGACCGCGGCCCGGTGCGCGGGGTAAGTTTACTGATTTTGCTTTCGTCCCCTTGCGATGGGAAAACAGGCGATCGTCATTTGCCGTGTTCCGCCTCCCAGTTTTCAAGCATGCGGTCGATCTCGGCGGGCGCGGGGTCTCCTGAATGGACCACGACCCGGTATCGGAAGGTCAGTGTTTCTCCGGTCTTCATTTGAAACGGCTCCGTCCACCAAAAGGTGGGGGTTGGGGAAAAGAAACCATAGTTTCGGGTGAACCAGGGAGTCGGCATCCAGTCGTTTTGCGGATGGGGCAAAATCGCCAACCCTTCCACGGCCTCTCCGCGCGGACCGCGGGTGTCCATCCATCGGGCGTTTTTCCCGAAGGTTTCCTCTTCACCCGATTGCCCGCGGTCGTTGATCAGGGAGCCTCCGCCATCGACGGCCAGATCGGGTGCCATGCGGGCGGAAAAGAGAGAGTGGTTGGTGCGTTCGATGGTCACGTCGATCAAGGCCCGCAGGGTGATGGCGTAGTCGATGACCCGGAGGTTTTCGGAGGGAGCCCGAACGGTGATGACGCGGTGGTCGGCGAAGGGGGAGGGAGCGTCGGGCCGCACCCAGCGGGCATCCTGTTCGAAAACCACATCATCGCCCGAGGAACGGACCAGGCGGATGTCCTCGGAGGCGATGCGCCCCCGCTCCAACCCCTGTTGCCAATAGTTTCCGCCGTTCACGCGGTCGCAGGAAAAAAAGAGCGAGGTGTGGTGGGGAAAAGGATCCGTGCGGCGAACGGTCACGCTTTGGCCGGTGGCGGGTCCGTTCACGGGATAAAAGTGGGGATATTTCCATTCCTCCCCAAACTCGTATTCGGTGAAGGGAACTCCATCGACGGTGATGACCACGCGGTCGCCTTTCCGTTCGGCCTCCAAGTGAAGGGGCGCGGATGCAACCGCTTGGGCTGCCGCGAGGAGGCAAACCAGTGTTGCCGCGAAGACGGGGGCCGGGCGGGGCGCGGAGAGCGAAGGGCGCGGGGAATGAACGATTTTCATGGCACGGGTTGGCATGGTGGTAAAATGAACGGTGCCGCGAAGTTCGTCAACCGTCCCTCCCGGCCCCACGTTCTTTGGGGTTCCTTTAATACATCGGGCTTGTGATAATTTCCCGCGGGGCAAAGATGCGTTTCATGGATTCTATTTTCAATTTTGGTCTCCGGACCGTCCGCTTGTCGGTTGTGGTTTTGTTTCCGCTGTTGTTTGCGTGTGTCGCGGGGAGCGTTCGGGCCGATGATGGGTTTCGCCCTCTGTTCAATGGTGTCAACCTGACCGGTTGGGTGGCGGCCGGAGGGCATGCCATGGATTGGCGGGTGGAAGAGGGGGTTATCGCGGTGGACCGGCGCGGGTCGGAAGGAGCGCGGATTTTGCACACCCATCAAACCTTTCGGGATTTCGAGTTGAAGCTTGAGTTCAAGATCGGCGAAGGGGGAAACAGCGGGGTCTTTTTCCGCTTGGATGGGCAAGGCCACGGTTTGGAAATTCAGCTGCTGGATGACGGGGCCGACCGGCACGCCAACCTGCAACCCTGGCAGTATTCAGGTTCCTTATACGGGCTGGACGCTCCCATGGTTCGGGCTTCGGGCCGGGCGGGGGAGTGGCAAT
>PXDN01000330.1 GCA_003566375.1 Opitutia bacterium | reverse complement strand
GGGCGGGCCGAGCTGCACGCGGTCACCCTTGCCCAGCCGCGCACCTTAATGGGAGCCGGGCCGTTGCGGGTGAGCCAGCGACACGACCTGACGGAGTTTGTCCGGGGTGATCCAGCTAAATTGCTGGTCGGGGGCGAGGCGGATTCTCTGCTCGTCGCCAACACCGAGGGGGAGGTTTCCTATCTGTTCTTTGACCGCCCGGATTATGAGCTGCGCCAAACCTTTCGGCCGTTTGACGATTTGCCCAATCCCGCCATTGCCTCGATGAATTTCGCGCTGGGCGATGTTTCGGTGATTTTCACTTCCGTCACTGGGGAGAACCGCGTGTTCAGCCTGTTTTCCCATGGCGAACGGGGGCGCCTCTGGGGGCAAACCAAGGAGATGCCGGCGCTGGAGGAGGGGGGGGCGGCCTGGTTTTCGGCCGGATTCCGCAACAAAGCTTTTTTGATCGGGGCGGGCCGCGCCGCCTCGCTCCGCAACATGACGACTGAAATGGTGCGTTGGGAGAAGTCCTTGCCCTTCGAGGCCCGCTTTGGCCTGCTCGGCCCCCGCTACGACCGCATTCTGTTTTTGGATACGGAGGACCGCCTGCATGTTTATCGTTTGCGCGATCCGCACCCGCAGGCCGGCTGGAGAACCTATTTCGGAAAAATCCACTATGAAGGCCAATCCGCCCCTTCCTTCACCTGGCAATCAACGGGAGGGACCGATGATTTTGAGCGAAAGCTCTCTCTTGTGCCGTTGATCATCGGCACGCTCAAAGGGACGATTTACGCGATGTTTTTCGCGCTTCCGATCGCCCTGTTGGCGGCGCTGTACACCTCCCAGTTCTTGAGGCCGGAGATCAAACGATTCGTCAAGCCGACCATGGAAATCATGGCTTCGCTGCCTTCGGTGGTGCTGGGGTTTTTGGCCGCCCTCTGGTTGGCCCCGATTGTCAGCAACCGGGTGCCTTCGGTTTTGCTGGCGATTTCAGGCATCATCCTGGCGGCGGTGGCGGCCGGGTGGTGTTGGAATTTGCTGCCGCCGCGGTTGCGCACAAAGCTTCCCAACGGCTTGGAGTTTTTGGCGGTGTTTCCGGTGATGGTGCTGTTCGCGTGGATCGGCTGGTCCCTGGGCCCGGTGGTGGAAGGGCTGTTTTTCGTGGTGACCGATCCAAACACCGGGGTGCGGGTGGCCGATTTCCGTCTCTGGTTTCCGCTGAGCACCGGTCTCGGTTTTGAACAGCGAAACGCTTTCGTGGTCGGCTTTGTCATGGGTTTCGCGGTGATTCCGATCATCTTCACCATCGCCGAAGACGCGATGGCCAATGTCCCGCACTCGTTCCGCTCCGCCTCCCTCGCCCTTGGAGCGAGCCGCTGGCAAACGGCGGTGCGGGTGGTGATCCCCACCGCTTCGGCGGGCATTTTTTCGGCCGTGATGATCGGGCTCGGGCGGGCGGTGGGGGAGACCATGATCGTGGTCATGGCGACCGGCAACACCCCGGTGACCGAACTCAATCCGTTCACCGGCATGCGCACGCTCTCGGCCAACATCGCGGTGGAGTTGCCGGAGGCGCCGTATCTCGGAACCCTTTACCGCACCCTTTTTCTCGGGGCCATGGTGCTCTTCCTGATGACCTTTCTCGTGAACACCGTGGCGGAGATTCTCCGCCAGCGCCTGAGGGAGCGCTACCGGGCCGTCGAATGAAAACGCCGACTTCAACAACCGAAACCCTCCGTCCAACGGGAGAGGTCTATGTTTGGGTCACCGGCATGGGGTTGGCCGCCGGCCTCTTCATGATCCTGTTCTTGCTCGGCCTGATTCTGGTCAACGGCGTGTCGGTCTTCTGGCCCAAGCCGGTGGCGGAGGTCGTCTTCCGCGATGACCGGCCATCCCCCTTCCGCGGCGCCGGCGCGTTGGCCGGGGTCATCCTGCTGGAGCAGGAAAAGGACGCGCGCGACCTGACCGGGGACCTGCGGGAAAGCGCGGACCCGCGCGACCGCCGGGAAAAGCAGCTTTTCATCGGCAACCGGGATGTTTACGGGGCATCCTTTGTGTATGTGAACGCCGGAGACATCGCGGAAATCCGCCACCCGGATAATCTGATGCGGATCGAACGGCTGGAGTGGGGCGACGCCATCGCCACACCCCTCCGGTTGCGCCTGGCCGACGGCACGGTGATCGAAGCGGAGGATGCGGCCTTTGAAAACAAGTTTCAGTCCCTGATGGACAAAGTCCGCGACCGCCGCCGGGAGATCGAGCGGATCGAGCGCCGCCAAATCGGGCGTATCAACCTCGACATGCGCCGGCTCGAACTCGACCGCAACTATTACGGGGAAATCGCCCCGGCCGATCCGGCGGCCGCCGCCGAACTGGAGCGGATTCAAGCCGCCCTGGACGAATTGCAGGCCGCCTACGAACCGCTGGCCGCCCGCTCCCAGAGCTTGCGCGCGCAACAACGGGAGAACCATCTCGAACACCGGCTCACAACCGGGGAGGAGCGGTCCATGCCGCTCGGCGAAATCGTCGCCTGGCATTATCCCAACCAACTCGGGCTCTT
>PXDN01000236.1 GCA_003566375.1 Opitutia bacterium | reverse complement strand
GGGGACCAGGCGGTAAGACAAATCAAAGGGGATCTGACCCTCGCGCCGGCTTCCCTGACACCGGCCCTTGAGGCCGTCTTTCTGGACAGTCTGGTGGTTTTCGAAGGCGGCATCCGCTTTGAGGACGATCAGGAGAATCCCTATAGCCTGCGGGGAAATTTGAACGCTCCCCGGCTCGACGCCGCCGAGTGGTTCCGGCAGGCCGGCGGCACCCGCCCTCCCACCGTGGAAGGCCGGTTCGCGCTCAACGCCGGAATACATGGCGAAGAGCGGAACTTGGAGCGGCTGCTGGACGGATTTCTTGGCGATGTCTCCCTGCAAAGCGACGGCGGGGTTTACCGGTTGTTTCTGACCGAGAACCCGCTGGTGCGGTTTGGGGTGGCCGGGGCCGGGCTGGCGGCCACATTACTGGGCGGGCAGTTTGGAGCGGTGATTGAGCTGGCCGACAGTTTGTCGAATTTGCGTTACGACACCATGAATTTGCAGGTTCGGCGCGACGGGGATTTGAATTTCGTGCTGGAGGATTTCCGGGTGATTTCGCCCGATTTGCATGTCGCCGGCACCGGGATGTTGCAGTACCGCGAAGAGGTTCCGCTGTTGCTGCAACCGCTCGACATCCGTTTGGAAATCGGTGCCCGCAACCGTCCCGAGCGGTTGCTTTCCTCGCTGAGGGTCATGGGGGACCGGCAAAACGAACAAGGCTACAAAATGATGACCCGCCAATTCCGCATCGGCGGCTCGCCCTCCGATCCGGACAATTCCGACTTTTACCGGTTTTTGGTCGAGTCCGCCGGTCGTTTGCTGTTGCCGCGTCCTTCGGGCCGCGAGCCGACGGAGACACCGGAAGAAGCGGAACGGCAACAACCCGCCCAACCCGGCGTGGCACCGCTGATCGAAGGGGTGTTGGATGAAATTTTCGGCCGCGGCCGTGATCGCCGCGCTCCGGACCGCCGCTGAGGGAAATATGTTTTCACCGGCGAATTAGGATCAACAAGAGTTTTTCCGGTCACTCGTGGCGCAGGGCGACGATGGGGTCGAGGCGGGCGGCGCGAATGGCCGGGTAGATGCCGAAAATCACGCCCACCGCCACGCTGACGCCGAGGGAGAGCGCGATGGCGTAGAAGGGGACCACCGTCGGCATGCCGGCAAAGTATTGGATGATTTGCGGAATGGTGACCCCGACGGCGATGCCGATGAGACCGCCGATTCCGGACAGCACGATGGATTCCACCAAAAATTGGGCGATGATTTGGCCGCGGCGCGCCCCGATTGCCCGGCGCACGCCGATCTCCCGAGTCCGTTCGGTAACGGAGGCGAGCATGATGTTCATGATGCCAATGCCGCCGACGAGCAGGCTGATGCCCGCAATGGACCCGAGCACGATATTGAACGTCCGCTGGGTGGCCTCGGCTTCCCGCAGGAGGGAGAGGGGAACGCTCACCCGGTAATCCTCCCGGCTGTGGAAACGGCGCAGCATGTGCTCGATGGCGGCGGCGGTGGCCTCCACGTTTTCCAGGGCGTCCACCTCGATCACGAGCTGGTGCAATTCCACGCGGGAACGTTCCGAGGAGCCCTCGCGGCGGCGGATCACGATGTCGCCGAACCGCTCGCGGGCGGTGGTCATGGGGATGTAGGCGTCCACATCGCGGTCGGGCGCCTGGACGCCGCCGACGGTTCCGCCGGTTTCACTGCGGACCACGCCAATCACCTCGTAGTTGTTGGCCCCGATGCGTATCCGTTCGCCAATGACGTTTTCCGTGGCCAACAGGCGGCGGGCGGAGCGTTCGGTCAGCACGCAGACGTTGGCGCGGGAGTTCATGTCGCGCTCGCGCAAGGTGCGGCCGGCGAGGAGATCGCGCTCGACAAGGTCAAACCAGTCCGGGGTGGTGCCCACCACGCGGAGTTCCATGTTGCGGCCCCGCACGCGCGCTTCGTGGGGGATCAGTTTTGAGGGAACGGTGCGGTTGACCGAGGGAATGGTTTCGCGGATGCGGCGGTCATCGTCGTAGGTGAGGCCGTATATGCTCATGCGCACCCGCTGCGTGCTCTGGTCTTCCTGCGGCTGCACCGAGTGGACGATGATGTTTTGGCTGCCAAGCCGGCGGATCCGTTCCTGCGCCTCCTGACTGGCGCCGGTTCCGACCGCGAGCATGGCGATCACGCTGCCGACGCCGAACACCACCCCGAGCATGGTCAGCAGGGAACGGAGTTTGTGCAGCATGAGGGTTTTGACCCCCAGCGAGACGATGCGGTATTGGCGTTGAAAATTCATCCCCGCGGCATCCGGTCAAAGACCACCCTCGTCATCGGCGGCATCGGCGGCGGCCCCGACTTCCGCTTCGGCGATGGCTTCCACCGGCGCTTCATCCGGATCAATGCCTTCCCCGGGGCGGTCGTCGATCCGGTCATCCAGCGGCGGAGCGAGCAAAATCCGGTCCCCGGGCTCAAGGCCGGAGCGGATGTGAACCAACCGGTTGTTGTCCATGCCGATTTCCACCGGGCGGGCAACGGGACCGCGGGGGCCGATCACGTAAGCGTAATGATTGCGCCCGTGCCGGACGATGGTCTGCAGCGGCGCGTAAATCACGTCTTCCAGGTCGGCGATCACGATTTCCACTTGGCAGCTCATGCCGGTGCGCAGGCCGGCGGCATCGGCGTCCACTTCAATCTGGGTGCTGTAAACGGTCAGATCCGGGTTCAACCAAAGGCTCTGCGCATTGGGCATCGGCGCGATGCGGCGCACCCGGCCGCGCAAATCCCCGTCCGGGCGGGCGTCCACCCGGATGCGGGCTTCCATGCCGGGCAGGATGCGGTCCAAAGCGGATTCGTGAATGCTGACTTCGGCGATCATTCCCCGGGAAGCCGGCAGGTAAATCATTTCCTGGCGTTCGCGGACTTCCTGACCGGCTTCGAGAGGCTCGCGGGTGCCCCGGCGGCCGGGGTTGGCGCTGGTTTCGTAAATCACCATGCCGCCCGCGGGAGCGTAAAGACGGCATTTTTCCAGCTGACTGCGGAGGTGGGCCAGTTGTTGTTTCTGCCGTTCCAGTTCCTGTTCGCGCGCTTTGTAGTTGGCTTCGGCCTGCACGATGTCGGCATGGGCGGTCATGCGCACCCGCTCCAGGCGGTCGGCGGCCTGTTGCACGTCGCTCTGCAATTGCTGGAGAGTCCGGTGATGGGTGTAGTCTTGGAACAACTTCAGCCGGCCCTCGGCGAGCCGCAGACTGACCCTGGCGCGTTCAAAGGAAAGGCGGTCTCCCTCCAACTCCAGCGTAGTGATGTAGCCGTCGGCGGCCAAACTTTCGGAGTCGCGGAACCGTTGCTCGGTCCGCAGCATTTCCTCGCGGGCGATGTCGATGTCCGATCCCAGGCGGTCCAGTTCCTGGGTGTGTTCGCCCTCGTCGCCGACATATTTGTCCAAGTCCAGGCGGGCGAAGCGTTCGGCCAGTTCGGCTTCATCGATTTCACTTTGAACCCGGCTGCGGGTTACCCGCAGTTCCTGCTGGGCGCGCACGTAGGCGGCCTCCGCGTTTTGCACGGTGATTTCGCGTTCCACCAGCCGGTCTTCAATGCCACTGGAATCGAGTTCGACCAGCAGATCCCCTTCCTCCACCATCTCCCCCTCGTCGATGATCCACAGGATGGTGGCGCGGCCTTCGACTTCACTGGAGACGATGACTTGGTCGCGGTTGCGCAGGGTGCCGGTTTCGGTGATGCTGATGGTGAGGTCGCCGCGGCTCACTTCGACGACATGCCCGTGGGACGAACCTTGGTCATTCCCGCTGATCAGGGCCGCCGTGACCGCGGAGGCGGCGATGAAAAGCAAACCGGCCACTCCCCAAATCAGGCGGCGGGACGAAAACGGGGTTCCTTTATTGGTATTGGTGGAAGTTGCGCTCATGGTTACGGGAAATTACGGGTTGGTATCAGGCGGTTCAGTATTGGTGACGACGTCCTCCGGGTCAAATTCCCGCCAAAGTCCCCCTTCATCCACGGTGAGAACGCCGATGTCGCGCTGAAAGGCCAATTCGGCGATTCGGTAGCTGACAAGCGCCTCAACCAAGGCGTCCTGGGCTTGCAAAAGGGCTTCGTTGGCTTCCAGCACGTCGCGGGTTTCCGCCCGTCCTACTTCTTGAAAACGCCGGGTTTGCCGCACCCGCCGTTCGGCAATGTCGAGAGCGCGGTCCTGAATGCGGTAGCGTTCGCGTTGTTGCAGAAAATCCCGCAGGGCGTCGCGAATGTCGAGTTTGACGCCGTCCTCCAACGACTGGGCGGACCGCACCGCTTCCTCCACGCGAAGGAGACTGCGGCGAAAGGCGATGCCCTCGGCGCGGCGCGAAAAGGGGAGATCGAGTTCCAAAGCGGCGGAGTAGAAACCGTCGGAGGGATCCAGGCTGGTGGTGTCGGCGCCGCCAACCGTTGCGCCGCCCGTCAAATTCAGCCCGGGACGGAGGGCGTCGGCGGCGACGACCACCCGGCGGCGGGCGTCGATCACGGTCCCCTCGGCGGCGCGCAAGTCGAGCCGGTGTTCCCATGCGAGAGCCACGGCCCGGTCCTCACTCAATTCATAGCGGCCGCGGCCGCTTTCCCCGGTGTCGAGGCGCATGCCGTCGCCGGTCCCGGCCTCTTCGCCATTGCCGTTGCCGCCGAGCATCACGTCGGCTTGTTCCAGCAACCTGGCCAATTCCCCGTCCTCCAGCTCAATCCGGGTGTCGGTGGGCAAACCGAGGGTCAGCTTGAAGCGGTCGAGTTGGGCCTCGTACCGGTCGCGGGCGGCGATCCAGCGTTCGCGGGCCCGCAGCAAATCCTGACGGGCTTGGTCCACTTGAATGCCGGTGACCCGGCCGGTGTCTTCCAATGCCTCGGTACGCTCGACCAAGAGGGTCAGCCGCTCGAAGGCGGCCTCGGCATTGGCGATTTGGTCTTGTTGTTGCAGGACAGAAAAAAACTCCGAGGCCACCCGCACCGCGTAGCTGTTTTTGAACAACTCAAAATCATAGATCGCGTAGAGCACGTTGCGTTCGGCCTGAGTCAACGGTTCGCGCGTGATGTGGCGGCCCGAGCCGCGCATCAGGGGAATGGTGACGGTGGTGTCGGCGCGCAGGCCGAGGGTGTTGCCCGCGTCGCCGCGCAGGATGCGGACAAGGTCCAGCACCAGGCGGCCGCTGAAGTCGGCCCCGCTTTCAAACCGCCGGCGCAAACCGGCTTCGGTGGTGGCTTGAAAATCACTGTCGCCCGATGCTTCGTCGCTGGTGAAGAGGGCGGTGACAAAACCCGAAAAGGTGGTGTCGAAACGGAAGCGCTCCAAATCGAGTTGAAGCGCCGTGTCAAAGAGGGATTCTTTCCGCGACTGGTATTCCCGGCTGTTGGCGGCGGCGATGCGGAGGGCATCCACCAGATCGATGCGGACGGGACCGCCGCCGGTTTCCATGCCCGGCAGCACCGGCTCGGGGATGGCGGCCGGTTCCCCGGTGGACGGCCAGTGGTCAGGTTCTCCCAATTGATCGGCTCCCAGCGAAACCGGACTGAAGACCGGCAAATCCTGTTCCCGCAGCAAACGGTTGCGGAAGGTTTCCGACGGCCTCTCAATGGTAAACGCCTCGGTGCGGCCGAGCGCCTCATCCTGTTTGGACTGGACGATGGCGGAAGCGGCTTGGTCGGCCCGTTCCCGGTGCCCGGCCGGCGTCCGGCAGCCTCCCGACAACGCGGCGGCCACGGCCAATCCCCACAAACAACCGGCCCGAAAGCCGATGGTTCCGCTGCCCGCAACCCTCATCAGCCGACGGAAGACAGCGGTGTTTTATTCACGCCCGCCACGGGCAGGCCGCCAATCGCCAATCGGCGCATGGCGCCCGCAAGACCGCCACCGTGGGTCGGCAATGAACTGCAATCAAAAGTCATGAAAATAATCCGCCGGTTCAAAATCGGTTAATAACCTCCGTTGAAAAACGGAACTCCGTTTAAGGGTGAAAGGTTTCATAAAAAAAACAACTTTCGGAAATTTCGCAACATCCTTTGTCCGGTTTGCGGATGAAATGTGGTTTTGGAACGATAAAGAATTGGATACATGCGCAATGATTTTCACGGTTTTGCCCACGAGACCCGCGGCATCCCGTTCGCGGCAAAAACACGCCGTTGATCCCCCTTGCCAAATGGGCGGGTTGGGAGAAGGTTGGAGATACGACATGAGGAGTTTGACCGATCAATCCGGAGGAATTCGCTGGGTCGCGCTGGCGGTGTTGGCCGTGGCGGGGCTTTGGTTTGGCGCGCGCTGGTGGGGCGGCGATGCCGGAAGTGGCGGCGCCTCGTTTCAAACCACCGAGGTGGACCGCGGCACCATCCGCCAGATGATCATCGCCGCCGGGCAACTGCACCCGGTGTTGAGTGTCGAGGTGGGCTCGCAGGTTTCGGGCAACATCAAAGAGCTGCTGGTCGATTTCAATTCTCCGGTGGAGGCCGGGCAGGTGATCGCACGGCTCGATCCCTCCACGTTCGAGGCCCACGTGCGGCAGGCTGAGGCGGAACTCGCCAGTGCCGAGGCCGCGCTGGAGTTGGCCCGCGTCAACGCCGGGCGCATGGAGCGGTTGCGGGAGCGGGACTTGGTGCCGCAATCCGAGGTGGACCAGTCGCTCGCCGCCCTGCAACAGGCCAAGGCGACCCTGCGCATCCGGGGGCATTCTTTGGACAGGGCGCAAACCGAGCTGGCCCGCTGCACCATTTATTCGCCGATCGACGGCATCGTGATTTCCCGGAATGTCGATGTGGGGCAAACGGTGGCGGCCAGCATGACCGCCCCGGTGTTGTTCCGCATCGCCAATGATTTGAGTCAAATGCAAATCCACGCGAAGGTGGTGGAGGCCGACATCGGCCGCATCGAGCCCGGCCAGCGGGTCGAGTTCAAGGTGGACGCGTTTCCCGACGAGCTGTTTCTCGGGGAGGTCCGGCAGGTTCGCAACGCCCCGATTATTGAAAACAACGTGGTGACCTACGACACGGTGATTTCGGTGGACAACCCCCGCGGGATGTTGAAACCGGGGATGACGGCCAATGTTTCGATTATCGTTGATGAAGCGTCCGATGTGGTGCGGGTGCGCAACATTGTTTTCCGCACCCGCCTGCCCGACACCCTGCGCCCCGGCGAGCCGGAGGACGCGCCGGAGCAGGCCCGCGTCGCCTACCGGTTGTCCGGCGGCGATACCGGCGAATTGATGGCGGTCCCGGTTCTCACCGGCATCACCGACGGCCTGCACACCGAAGTTGTTTCCGGTCTGGAACCGGGGGATGTGATCGTGACCGGAATGGCTCTCCAAACCACGCGCGCCAACGACGGCGGGCGGCCCTCCCTGTTCGGCCCCCGCCCGGCCCAATATTGAAAACGGGCCTTGCCGTGCGGCCGCAATTTTCCTTTTGCGGTGGGCGGAAGGTTGCCCGATGATACGAATTCATTGAACAAATCGCCTTCCCTCCGAATCCAATCTCGCATGCGCCAACAGGAATTTCTCGAAATCGTTGATCTGATCCGCAAGGAGTCTCCCCGCTACGGGCGGGGGGCCTACGTTTTTTTGCGGGAAGCCCTCGATTACACCTTGAAGAAAAATGAGACCACCGCCGGCAAGGGAGGCGCCCACGGCAAGGGGCGACATGTCAACGGGCGGGATTTGCTGGAGGGGATCCGTGAATACGCCATTGAGCGGTTCGGCCCGATGGTGCTTACCGTGTTTGAGGATTGGAACATTCGGCAGGGCTCGGATTTCGGGGTGATGGTTTTTCAGTTGGTCGATTACGGGGTGCTGGGGAAAACAGACGAAGACAAACTCGCCGATTTCGAAGGGGGATACGGGTTTGAGGAGGCTTTCCGCAAGCCGTTCATTCCCTCCATGGAGTCGGCTCACGCCCGCTGCCGGGACGGCGAATCCGTGCCCGAAAACGACGCTTCCTCTTCCTGACACCGCACCATCATGTCCGATTTTCACAATGAACCGGCGGCGCATCCTTTGCTGGAGTCGCTGCTCAATGAACGCGTGGAACGCCACACCCTGTCCAACGGCATGGTCGTCCTCCACAAGCCCGACCATTCCGCCGCCCTGGCCTCGGTGCAGGTTTGGGTGCGCACCGGCAGCATTCACGAAAACGCCGATCCGGGCGCGGGGTTGTCGCACTTCCTGGAGCACATGCTGTTCAAAGGGACGTCCAAACGGGAGGGCCGGGCCATTTCCGCCGAGGTGCAGGCGGCGGGGGGAAGCATCAACGCCTACACCACCTATGACCGGACGGTGTATCACATCGACGTGCCCGCCGAAGGGGTGGGGGTCGCCTTCGACGTGCTGTCGGATCTGGTCTTTCACTCCGTCCTCCCGGCGGCCGAGGTGGCGAAGGAAAAAGACGTGATTCTGCGCGAGATCGACATGTACCTCGATGATCCGCAGTCCCGGCTTTCGCAGGCATTGTTTGAAACCGCCTTCCGCGAACACCCGTACCGGCTGCCCATCATCGGTCACCGGGGGCAGTTCGAGCGGGTCACCCGCGATGAACTCCTGGCGTATTACAAAGCCAGGTACACACCCAACAACGCCGTGCTGGTGGTGGTGGGCGACCTTGATCCGGAGGGTTTTCTCCAACGGGCCGAAACCGCCTTCGGCAGCCTGCCGCGCCGGGGCATGGCCCCGGTCGTGGTGGCCGCCGAACCGGAGCAGATCGGCTTTCGGGAGAGCCACCTCTACGGCGACGTGCGGGTGAGCCACGGCGGCATGGGCTACAAAATTCCGTCCCTCGCCCATCCCGATTCACCGGCCCTGCGCATTCTCGCCAACGTGCTGGGGCAGGGAGAGAGTTCCCGCCTGTGGCGGCTGCTGCGCGACGGCGAACAACTGGTGCACCACATCCAGTGCGCGGTTTGGAATCCCGGCGCCGCGGGCCTGTTTTTCGTTTCCTATGTGTGCGACCCCGGCAAACGCCACGCCGCCGAAAACGCCATTTGGCGGGAAATCGGAATGGTGGCGGAGGAGGGTGTGTCCGAAGACCGGATACGCAAGACCATCCGCCAGGCCCTGGCCGCCGAAATCAACACCCGCAAAACCATCCAGGGGCAGGCCGCCATGATCGGGGCCGCCGAAGTGGTGGCGGGCGATCTCGATTTCCGGCGGGTGTTTCTGCGCAAACTGGCCGCGGTCTCCGTGGACGATGTGAAACGGGTGTGCGCCCGCTGGTTGCGGCGGGATCAGCTTACCCTGGTGTCCCTGAACCCGGAGGAAAGCCGTGCGGAAGCGGCCGCCGCCTCCGCCAACGGGCCAACCAAATCGGCGCCGTTTCAACGGGAGCAGCTGGCCAACGGCGCGGTGCTGTTGAGCCAGGAGGACCGGCGGTTGCCCAATTTGCACATCCGCGTGTTGTTGCGGGGCGGGCCGGTTTACGAGGAGCCCGCCGCCCGCGGGGCGACTTCCCTGCTGGCCAATTTGCTGACCAAGGACACCGCTTCCCGTTCGCATGAGGAGATTGCCGAACGGATCGAAAGCGCGGGTGGTTCATTTGGGAATTTCGCGGGCAACAACAGTTTCGGCCTTTCCGTGGAGGTCATGCCCGACGACGCGGAACTGGCCCTGGATTTGTTGGAGGAGGCCCTGCTGCGGCCCGCTTTCGATCCCGAAACGTTCGCCCGGGAAAAGGAAGCCGAAGCGGCCGAGTTGAAGGAATCGCTGGATGAGATTTTTGATTTCGGCCTCAAATCGCTCCGCACCCGTTTCTTCGGCACCCATCCCCTTGCCGTCGAGCCCGAGGGAACCTTGGAAAGTTTGGAAAGCCTGCGTTTGGAGGACGTGCGGGCGCTGCATGGCAAGCTGGTTGACGCCGCCAACCTGGTGGTGGCGGTGGCGGGGGATTATGACGCGGCGGCCGTCACGGAACGGTTGCGGGACATCATCGGGCGCGTTCCCGCCAACGGCTTCGCGCCCGCCGATCCCGCGTTTGCCCAACCGGATTCCCCGGGCATCCACCGCGAAACCATGGACCGCAAGCAGGCGGTGCTTTTCCATGCGTATCCGGATGTTGGAGTCACGTCCGGGGATTACGCAACGGGCGAGGTGATGGACGAATTGTTCAGCGGCATGTCCAGCCGTTTGTTTGAACGGGTGCGGGAAGAGTTGGGGCTGGCCTATTTTGTCGGGTCGAGCCGGATCACCGCTTTGAACACCGGCATGTTTTACCTGTATGCCGGCACCCAGCCCGGCCAGGAGGGGGCCGTGTTCCGGGAAATGGAGGCGGAGATCCGGCGCGTGAAGCAGGGGGAGGTGACTGCGGAAGAACTGCGCCGCTGCCAGACGAGAATCAAAGCCCGCCGCCGCATGAAAAGCCAAACCAACGCCTCGCGCGCCATGGAAAACGGATTGCAGGCCCTGTTTGGCCTGCCGATCAACGACGGGGCCGCACGCGACGCGCAAACCGAGCGCGTTACGGTGGACGACCTGCGCCGGTTCGCGGCCGAATATTTCCGGGACGGCGCGGCGGTCCGCCTGACGGTCGGCCCGCCTGACGCGGACGGTTGACCCGAAAACGCACGGCCGCTCTGGTAAAACCGGATTTTGCCCTTGCGGTGGGGTGGGCAGCCTGTATTGATTGTCTCTTTTTTCACGAACGAACGGTTCACGCACATGCACTTTTTCATCGGTTTTTTCACGGTCCTTTTGATCCTGGTCTCCTTGTTCATGATCCTGGTCATCCTGATGCAGCGCCCGCGCTCTGACGGCGGACTGGGTGCCGCGCTGGGCGGCGGCGGCGCCGCCGAGTCCGCTTTCGGGGCCGAGACATCCTCCATTTTGACCAAGACCACCATCTATTGCGTGATCTTCTTTTTCGTGGCCAGTTTCGGGCTCTACCTTGCCCACATGCAGGTGCGGCATTCACCGGTGACCGATTTGCGGACGTTGCCGGAGATTCGCGAAGGGGAACCGGAAGACCTTCCGCTGGTCCCTCCGGGGGATGTTTCACCTGATGACGCCGAGGAGGATGCAAGGGATGTTCAAGAGGAGGCCGCCGCTGAGCCGGACGAGTCGGCCGCTGAGCCGGATGGCGAAGACCCGTCCGAAGAGGAAAAATTGTGATTTCCATGACCTCCCGCCCGGATCCAACCCCGGAATTTTCTTGAGCCTCCCCGTTCCCAGTTTTGTGCGGGAATGGTTTGGCCGTTCCCGGCTTATGCTGTTGCCATTAGCGGCGGCCTTGTTTTTCGCCGGGGTGGCCGACACCCAGGGTCAGCGGCGGTTGGAGCCGCGTCCCATTCCCTACAGCGAGCTGGACAAAACGGAGGCGGAGCAGACCCTGAACGAACTGCGGGAATTCACTCTGCCGGGGGTTTGCCATTTCCAATTTCACTTGCGGGTCATGCCCCGCCGGGGTCGCGAAAGTCTCTTTCAGGGCCGCATGTGGGCGGGCCGTTCTGAAGATGGACCGGTTTTCCGCTACGAGATCGAAGACCAGCGCGGAGGCGAAGGCGGGGTGCTGCGCCTGTTGGTGC
>PXDN01000335.1 GCA_003566375.1 Opitutia bacterium | reverse complement strand
GCAAAACCAGGGATGGTTCGGTTTTTCACGCGGCAATCGCGGATACAGAGCCTGACGGCTGGGCGAAACGGGTGATTTTGCGCGACCATGCGAAGCGACGGCAAGAAGCTCGCCGCGCCGGGGAGGATTCCGCCGCGACCCAGCTCACCGCGCTCGATTTCCTGCTCGCGGTGGACGATGCAAGCCGTGTCGGTGCCTTGCGTTTCAAAGATGAAGAGGGTGTTTTTTGCCGCGCATTCGAAGCCGGTCGACGCACGGTGCCTCCCTTGGTGGAACTGGGGAAACTGCTCGCGGCAAGCCAAGCGGTCGAAACCGGGAGCGAAACCGCCGCGGATCTCGCCTACCTGCGTGGTCGCGGCACGTCCTTGGGCGGCATGCGCCCAAAATGCACCGTCATCGATGACAACGGCCGCTTGTCGATTGGAAAATTTCCGAGCGTGAAGGATGAGCGCGAGGTGACGAAGGGGGAGGTGCTGGCGATGACGCTTGCCAAGGCGGCCGGAATCCGTGCGGCCGAGGCGCGGCTGGTGGAAAGCGACGGATTGCCGGTGGCGCTGATCCGCCGATTTGATCGGACCGATAACGGGAGGCGGCTCATGTATGTCTCGGCAGCCACGCTCATCGGGGCGGATTCCGGCGAATCACGGGATCATTTCCACACCGAAATGGTCGATGTCATCCGGGTGCATGGGGCTGATTCCCAGAGCGATATCGAAGAACTCTGGCGTCGCATGGCGTTTTCGATTTTGATCACCAATGTGGATGATCACCTGCACAATCACGGGTTTCTCCATGTGAGCCATGGGCGGTGGTCTTTGGCACCGGCCTTCGACATCAATCCCTTCCCCGAACGAATACGGGAATTGAAGACCTGGATTTCCGAGGAAACCGGGCCCGAGGCCACCATTGAAGCGCTGCTCTCCGTCATTGCTTACTTCCGCATTCCGTCGGCAAGGGCCAGGGAAATTCTGGGCGACGTCGAACGCGCGATCGCCAGTTGGCGCGCTCACGGTCGGTCGCTTGGGATGACGGATCGGGAACTCGAGCCCTTCGCCGACGCCTTCGAACACCCCGAACGAAAAGCCGCCAGGCAAGCGATGAGCTAGGCTTGCTTGTCGTGCGGGACCTGATGTTCGGGGCGGAGTGTTTCAAGGAGACCCTACGACTGTTCTCCGCAGATGGCTTTGTGGTAGCGGAGGGATTGGGAGAGGAGGTGATCAATCCATTAAATCAAAAAAGGATTCGCTCCCGATATGGGAAATGGATTCATCGAGGCACTTCCGCAACGACATGGGGTAGCCCAAAGGCAACCAAAACGGAGGATCCTTGCGGTAAGACATCCGACTGGTTTGAAAAATTCGCCGCGCGTGCTCGAGCAACTCAAAGCGAAACACGGGCTGATAACTCGCCCGTTTGAGGAAAACCTCCTCCGCTTTTTGCGGACTCAGAAAGGGTGCGTTTGAACCTCAATACAACAGGTAAGGCGTCCGTTTTTCGCGGAAGGCTTTCACGCCCTCCCGCCAGAGGGCGGTGATTTCCGCCGGATCGGTCCCTTTGACCAACTCGCGCCGCAGGGTTTCGGTGCCGGCGAGCCGGCGGAGGAAGGCCTCGCGGAAGAAGGTTTCCGGTTCCGGCGACTGGGCGAGAAACGCGGCCAGCAGGTGAACCCCGGCGGCCACCGGCTCCAACGCGCGGGCATCCTCCACGATCAAACGCACCCCGCGGACCTCCGTATCCAAAAACTTGGGATTGGCCGCCATGTGCGGTATGCTCACCGGGGTGAACACTTCGGGCTCGAATCGCAGGCCGGGCAACCCGCGCGCGTTCAAATCCGCGGCCAGTTTTTCCCCGTCCGCCCACGGCGCTCCGAGCAACAGGAACGGCTGCTTGGTTCCCCTCCCCTCGCTGGCGGTGGTCCCCTCGAAAAAGCAGGCTCCGGGGTAAACCAGGGTGGTTTCGAAATCGGGAATGTTCGGACTGGGCGGATTCCAGTCGCGGCCAAGGTCGGACCAAAGCATCTCCCGGCGCCACCCGCTCAGGCCGATCACCGTTAGGTCCAAATCCTCCAAGCCGGACAGCATCTTCTCCCCGTGGATCATCTTGGCCAGCTCCCCGATGGTCAGGCCGTGAACGATGGGTATCGGATAAAGGCCGACGAAGGACTCGTTGCCCGGTTCGAGCATGAAGCCCTCCACCAATTCCCCGCCGAGCGGGTTGGGACGATCCAGCACGATGTAGGGAATCCCCTTTTCGGCGGCGGCCTGCATGCCGTAGCCCATGGTGGAAATGTAGGTGTAAAACCGCGCTCCCACATCCTGAATGTCGAAAAGCAACACATCCACCTCGCGCAGCATTTCCGGCGTCGGTTTGCGGATGGCCCCGTAGAGGCTGTAAACCGCGACGCCGGTTTCAGGATCGACCGCGTCGTCAATTTTCACCCCGGCCGGCGCGTCCCCGCGGATGCCGTGCTCGGGGCCGAACAGGGCGGTCAGGGTGATCCCCTCGGCGGCGTGAAGGGCATCGGCGAGGTGTTGGCCGTTGAGGGTGGCGGTGT
>PXDN01000419.1 GCA_003566375.1 Opitutia bacterium | reverse complement strand
CGAGCAGATGGGAAAAAGAAAATTTCATAAACAATTTCAATGCTTCACAAACCCGCGAAGTAAGTCAGGATTTCCAAGGTTTGTTCGTGCTCTTCATCAAGTTGGGAACCGGCTTCGGCCAGGAGAGCTTCCAAGTGCAACGCTTCTGAATACAGGTTGACCGCTTCGAACAGTTCCTGCAAATCAGCCATGGAGTCCGCGCTTCGTTCCGCCGCAACCGGCGCAACCGGCGCGGCTTCGGCCACCAGCAAGGGCGCGGTCGTTTCCATCACCGGATCGGAGGTGAGGACCCGCGCGCTGAAAAGCAGGGTGGCGGCGATGCCCGCCGCTCCGCCCAGCGCCCATTGCCAGGCGCGGCGTTTGCGGTGGACGCGGTCCCGCCTCACGGCCTCCACCACCCGCCCGGTAAATCCTTCGGCGGGAGGAACGCGGCTTTCGAAAAGTGCGTCGATCCGGCGATCCAGTTCCCGATCATCAATCGGATTGCGGTTATTCATAGGTCTTCCTCAGTTCTTCTTTCAGACGCTGGCGCGCCCGAAAAATCCATGTTTTCACCACCGACTCGGTTGCGCCCATGGCTTCGGCGATTTCGGCGTAGCTCAATTCCTGCTGTTTGAGCAAGAGAATGGCGGTGCGGTGGTTTTCCGGCATGTCGCCAAGAGTGGCTTGAAACACCTCCTCCAGTTCAAGCAACGGCAAGTCGTGGTTGGTTACGGAATTCTGGTGCAAATCAGCCGGGTCGCACAAAGTGAGCGGTTTGCGTCCCCGGCGGCGGTATTCATTGTACAAAACCCGCCGGGCGATTTGAAACAAGTAGGTGGAAAATTTCGCGGTGGGCTCATAACGCGGCGCCGCCCGGTGCAGTTTGATAAACACCGCTTGGGCGAAATCCTCCGCCTCGTTGCGGGAACCGAGCGACCGGTGGAAAAAGTTGATCAACGGTCCCTGCCAGCGGTCGATTAAGTCGGCCAAAGCATGGTCATCCCCGCGGGCCACCCGCTGCATGAGCGCAATGTCCCCGTCGGTTTCGGGCGCGTTGGCGGCTGGCTTCTCCATTAAATTCACGAGGAAACCATGCCTGTCCATTGTCCGCAACTCGGCTGTTTGTACCATTGCATGCACTTCCCGTCATAATCACCAATCCCGCCGGAAGGTTACACCTGAAATTGGAACCGCGGTCTTGACGGGCGTTTGCGGAGAGAAAAACTGCTCCTTTTCCATAAACTTCGCGTTAAAGTGATAGGTTTGATCAGTTCTTTTGATTCACCATGCCTCGAGCTCATACCATTTCCACTCTCCTGAAGCGGCTCACGGGCCTTCTTTTCGCCGCCGTTTTTTTCCAAGGCGGCCCTTCGCCGGCCCTTGCGCAAACCGCCGATCCGGAAATCCGGGGCGTCTGGGTGGACACTTGGGGAGCCGGCTTTCGCAACGCCACGGAGATCGACCAATTGATCGCCGACGCTCAACGGGCCAATCTCAACGCCATTTTCCCGCAGGTGCGCCGCCGGGGAGACGCATTCTACAACAACGCCCTGGAACCGAAAAACGCATCCGTCTCCCCCTCCGGTTTCGATCCCCTCGCCTACCTGATCCAACGCGCCCGCGCCGCCAATCCCCCCATCGAAGTCCATGCCTGGATCGTGGTCTATCCCATCTGGAACAACCAAAACACCCCACCCGCTTCCCCCAACCATGTTTACAACAAACACCCGGAGTGGTTGACCCAAAGCAACACCGGCGCGCTCTGGGACGGCTCCAATTACCAGCTTGATCCGGGGCACCCGGAGGTTCAACGGCACACCCTCGACGTGGCCATGGATATCATTTCGCGCTATGAGGTGGACGGTTTTCACCTCGACTACATTCGCTACAACGGGCGCAACTGGGGTTACAACGAAGTGGCGGTGGAGCGCTTCAACAGCCGGTTCGGACGCACCGGTCAACCTTCCCCCACTGATTCCGCCTGGATGCGGTTCCGCCGCGATCAGGTGACCGATCTGGTGAGGAAAATATACCTCAACGCCATCGACCTGAAACCGGATGTCAATGTTTCCGCCGCCACCATCGCCTGGGCGCCGGGCATCACGTCCACGGGCCAATTCAACAATTCCTCCGCCTACGCCAGCGTGTTTCAGGACTGGCGCGGCTGGATGGAGGAAGGGATCATCGACCTGAACATTCCGATGATGTATTTCAACCATTCGGAGCGGCCCAACGATTGGAACAACTGGAACACCTTTGTCAAAAATCACCGTTACAATCGGCACGCCGCCGCCGGAGCGGGCTGGTATATGAACTCCGTGGCCAACTCCATCACCCAGCTCCGTTCCACCCGCACACCCACCTCCGCCGGCAACCGGACCGACGGCGCCGTCGGCTTCTCCTACCGGGTGACCAATAACCAAGGCATTGGCCGCACCACTTTTCTGAACGCCCTCAGCTCACCGAGCGCCCACGATGGCGTCACCCCGCCGATTTACGCCCAACCCGCCCCGCTCCCGGCCATGCCGTGGAAAACCAACCCGACGCGCGGCCACCTTAAAGGCCACATCACCGAAGCCGGCACCGGGCGCGTTTTGGACGGCCTCACCGCCACCCTGAGCGGGCCGCAAAACCGCTCCCTGCGCAGCGGGGCAACCGGTTTCCACGGCGCGGTCGATTTGCCTCCCGGCACGTATCAATTCACCGTCAATGCCTCCGGTTACGCAACCTTTCAACAATCCGTGCAGATCACCGCCGGCCAGGTCGCCACCCTCGACGCGGCCCTGGAGCGGGAATTGGCCTCCGAAATCATTATCGAGCATGGCGACGCGGTTTTTCAGGGAAGCTGGACGTTGACAGAGAATCCCCAGCAATATGGAAGCAATTACCGGCTCGCCTGGCCAACCGACGGGGCACCAACCTCCACCGCCGTCTACCAGCCAAACATCTCCATCGCCGGCACCTACGACATTGACATCTGGTATGTGTCCGGAGCAAATCGCTCCCCCGACGTTCCCTACACCTTGGTGGACCGGGAAGGCTCCGCCACCACCCTTCACGACCAGCGAACCGGCGGCGGCCAATGGGTGCGCCTGGCCTCCGAACGACCGTTCAACACCGGAACCGGCGGCCATCTTCTCATCACCAACAGCGCCTCCTGTTGCGTGGTCACCGCCGACGCCGTGCGGTTCACCCTCGTCGAGGCCGATCCCGATCCGGATCTCTTCTTCTCCGACATGGTGGTGTTGCCCGGCACCGACCGCGCCCGCATCCGGTTCACCACCGCCGAGCCCGCGTTGGTGGAGGTTTTTTACGGCGAAAACGGAAATCCCAACCAAAGCACGGGCCAAAGCACCGAGCCCCGAACCGAGCACACGGTGGTGGTCACCGGCCTTGGTGAGGACCGGCTGATCTCCTACAAAATCGCCGCCACCGACACTTCCGACTTCACCCGTGAATCCTCCGTGCGTTCCTTTCAAACGGCGGCTTCTGTTTACGTGGACAACCGCGGCGCCTCCTTCACCGGCACTTGGAACACCGGAACTTTCCCGACTCCGTTCGGCCCGGATTACAACTGGATCTCCACCGTGACCGGCAACCCCACCCACACCGCCACCTTCCGTCCCGATTTGCCGGCCGCCGGCGTTTACAACATATCCGTCTGGTATGTGCAGGGCACCAACCGCACCACCGACGCCCGCCACCAGATTCACCACCCGGACGGCGTGACCACCGTGAGCATCAACCAGCGCTCCGGCGGCAGCCAGTGGCGGCCGCTGGCTCAAGAGGTTTTTCTGGAAGCGGGAGACGCGGCCTTTGTCCGCATCATCAACCAATCCAGTGCCGGGGGGGACGCGTTGATGGCCGACGGCATCCGGTTCAGTCTGGTTGAACCGTTGCTGACCCACCCGGTGGAAACCACCACCGTTGGAGAAGGGATCGTGCAACGCGACCCGGACGCCGTGGAAATTGCCGACGGCGAATCCATCACCCTCACTGCCGAACCCACGGAGGGCTGGGTTTTCACCGGATGGAACGGGGATTCCGAAGGGACGGAAAACCCGCTCATCCTCACGGTCAACCGCCCGCTCGCCGTCACCGCCCAATTCGTCCCGCTGGTTCGGCTCACCACCGTGGTCACCGGCCCCGGCAGCGTGTCGGTTGATCCCTCCTTGGATGAATTCGCCTCCGGCGAAACGGCGACCCTCACCGCGCATCCGGAAGAGGGATACATTTTCCTCGGTTGGAACGGGGATTTGGAGGAAAACGAAAACCCGGCCTCCCTCCTCCTCGACACCGACAAAACCGTCTTCGCCCTTTTCGGGAGAACCTATGCCTCCTGGCTGGCCACCGTGTTCACCGAAGAGGAACGCGGCGACCCGGCGGTCTCGGGCCCCTTGGCCGATCCGTTTGGCACCGGCCTGCCCAACCTGTTGCGTCATGCTTTTGGTATTGGTTTGAAGGAAACCGGCGCGGAACACCTCCCCCGGTTGGTCACCGGCGGCAATTTGCCGGAATTCAAATATCGTCGCTCGCGACACGCCGCAGATTTGGTTTTTGAACTGGAAGTATCCGAAAACCTGATTTCCTGGGAATCCGCCGGGGAACTGTTTGAGGAAATCTCCGCCGAACCGGATCAGAACGGCGAAACCGAAACCGTCGTGCTGCGGGCCGCCGCTCCGGTCGATGGCCGAACCCTGTTTCTGCGCGTCCGGGTCATCGCCAACGGCGGTTGAAGGCACTGGAGGGTATGCGGGAAAGGAAATTCAGACCCGCTGCACGGACGGGTGCTGTCATCATTCTCCATTTTCAATTCTCCATTCTTAATTGGCATTTGGCTCTGTCCCGCCTCTTGGCAAAAAGCCGGTCTCCTTTGCCGGTCCTTGGCTGCCGTTGGGCAAACCGCCTGCAAACGGTTTCCCTTGTCTTTCCCCAAAAGTGTGGAATGGTGGCGGCATGATCCCATCAGTCATGTCAGTCGAAGAAGCCGCCGGTCAATTGGCCGGGGCGATCAAAGAAACCGCTTCCTGGAAATCGTTTCAAGAAGCCACGGCGGAGTTTGAGCAAGACCGGGTGGTCAGCGCCCTGTTCCAGGAATACCGCCAATTGCTCGCCGAGTTGCAGCAGGCACACGGTCAAGGGTCCCCCCCCTCCCCGGACGAAACACAACGGCTTGAGCAGTTGCAAACCCGCATCCAATCCAGCCCGGTTTACCAAAAACGGGAAGTGGCCGCCAATGGCATGATCGCCGATTTGGTCACCGCCAATCTCTTGCTTTCCGAACAACTCGGTTTTGATTTCGCGACCAATGCCATGCCTCCCAAAAGCGGTGGTTGCTGCGGTGGCGGAGAAAACGGCGGAAACGGTTCCTGCGGTTGCGGCTAAGATTTTATGCAGACGGCCTGATGAAAACCGCCTGCATTTTCAACGGTTATTCAGTCCGCTGATACCACCCGGATCTCAACCAAACCAACCGAGCCGGCTGGGGCTGGTTTTGTAGATTAACCCGGTCAGACGGGCGAGCACCAAGCCGAGGTAGAGTATCAGCGGAACCATGACAGCGGCCGCCGCCGGAGTAATCAACCGTTGCATCAATTCCAGCGCCAGCATCGCGGCCCCGGTCAGGGAGAGCGCCATAAAAGCGAGAATGAGCAGGTAACGGGGAAGGGAACGCAGCATGGCCGGGAAAACAACTCCCGGCCTCAATCCGGCAGACACCGCACCCAGCACCGTGGTGGCCAAAAGGGCCATCGGCAGGCAAACCAGCCCGGCCGCCCCCAATGCCGGGACCAACCAAGCGGTTTCGACCAAACCGCGGCGGCCCAACTCCCATGCCAGCGCGGCGGGTGCCAGGCAACCGGCCGTTGTTCCGATAATTTGCAGCACCGCCCGGCTCATCTCGTCGTGCAAGTTCGATATCTCCGGCCCCTCCGCCATGTTGTCGTCGCCCGACGCGGTGGCCCGGATCACTTGCTGCACACAAGCGGCATAGTAACAAATGGACGTAAGACCAATTAGCAAAACCAGCCCCCACAGGTAAGGAGACCGGAAGGCGAAAGGGATGGTAAGGAGAAATCCACCGAACAAAAGCGCGAGGGCAAGGCCGCCCAGCAAAAAGCACCCCGAGCCGCGCAACGGGTAAAGCAAGGCAAACGGAAGCTCGAACAGAAACCACCTGCGCTCCTTCGTTTCCCCGGATGATGGGTCGCGGCGGGACCGAACACCGGGGAAAGTCGATTCCTCCCCGGCCAGAGCCAACGGCAAAACCCGGCCCAGCGGCTCCCAGTCGACCAATCCTTCCGTCCATGCCAAATCCTCACGCTCAACCTGACCGGTGTTCAAGAGCCGGGAGACATCATCGGCACGAAACGGCCCCAGAGTTTCACCTCCCCGTCGAATGTGGATTCTCTTCATTTGCCTGCAAACCGAGCCTCCATGAACCCTAAAATGGAAAGTTGGGTAAATCGAAAACTTTCGCTAATTGCCGCTGATTTGTATGAAGCGGGAGGCCGGGCCAAAAGCAAGGACTGGGATTTGGCCGTCACGTCTGTCTGACCAACGGATCATTACGGTAAAAAAAACCGCCGGTTCCCGATGGAAGCGGCGGCAAGAAAAATCATGGAGATAGTCAGGCGGCAACTTGATCAGGGCCGTCTGCCTTTACCTTGCGGCGGTGCAAAAACCGGCGGCCGCCCATCAACAACGCGAGAAACCCGATCCCGCCCAAGGCATAAACCCGGGGCTCGGGAATGGCGATGATCCCGGTGCCGGGGTCAACCTCAACATAACCCACGCCGGAAAACCGTTTGGCAATGACCAGATCATCGAACGTTACAGAACCACCCCCGTTGGATTGCACGAACATGTTTTCAATGTTGTAAGACTTGTTGGTCAAACCATCTTTAACCATCGCCCATTCCACGCCGTCAATTCCGAGGATCTCATCACTGGAGAAAGGATTCAGGGCGGCTTCAAAGGAGTGAGTTCCTTGCTTGTTCCCGTCTTTGCCAAAAAGAAATTTTCCAACCAGAAGCTGGGAATCCTCGGGCGTCAACCCCAAGGTAAGCGTGGAAAGCACAACCGGAGCTTCATTGGCGTAAGTGGCTCGGAATTCTACTTTATTAACCCCGTTGTCTTCAACAATTATGCCTCCCAAGGCCAGCGGGACGGTAGATGAGCTGTTCCCATTTCCTTGCAACTTCAAATTCAAGCCCAAATCAAAGCTGAAACCAACAGATTGATTCTGGAAATTGTCCATTTGCACCCAGCCGGCAAAGTAAAGGGCGAAATACCCCCCAAAACCGGAGGGAGTGCTCAACTGGTGGTGGTAAAACCCCTCCCCAGCGTAGCCGCTGGGGGTGGTTTTGGAGTCCCATTGGGGGGCGAGAATGGTACTCGTGGTTCCAACGGCGTGAATGGGAGTTTCGGGCTTGAACATCTGGGAGAGCTGCGGCTTGCCGGTCTCGTAAAAATCATCGGATTCGCCGGGTGGAGGCAGGTCCAGCATGGGTAAAGAGGCTGAAACAAGAGAGGTTAGAAAAAAAGCCGCAACACCAAGCAAGCCAAATATCAGCTTGGCAAGATGGGTTAGACTGTTCGAAATTGTTAACATGACCAAAATGTATCTAGGGTACACACCCCATGTCAATACCTCTTTTTTACCCGGTTTTTACTCGTAGGCACCCTTACTCATCCCGGCTGCCCCTAAAAACGGCCGGGAGGAAGCGGGGTGTTTTTCGAAGGAAAACCGGAAAACGGGAGTAAAAATATCGCTAAATTCTTAAACGCAAAACAGATCGTGTTGACATGCCAGAAGGACGAACTCCCAATGCAACAGCCTGATTTCACGGTAAATGAACCAAAGCCGGTTTTCCAGGGTCACATTTTTCCGATCTAAAAATTCGGGGAAATTTTGCGGATGAAAGCGATCATTGAAAAAATCCAGCTTAAATGGATGTTTCTGAGCGGGCCGGTCCGTTTCGGGATCATTGCGGTCCCGCTTCTGCTGGTTGGAGCGGTCGCTTTCAGCCAACTTGGTTTGCCGGCCTACCGCATGTGGAAGGAATCCCGTTTCGAAGCGGAGGCGATGCGCTACTTTGACAAAAAGGAATGGTCCAACGCCCTCCTCTCCGCCCGGCAGGCATTGCTGGCCAATCCAGACAATCTTCCCGCCCGCCGCATCATGGCCGAGCTGGGCGAACGAAGCGGATCCGCCGCCGCGATTGAGCACCGGCGGCAGATAGCCCGCATCGAACCGACCGTGGCCAATCACCTTATCTGGGCTGAATCCGCCGAAACGTTCCGCCAGTTTGCCGACATGGAAACCGCCTTGCGGGAGGCCGCCAGACTCGGAGCGGACAATTTGGCCTACCATGAAGCCGCCATGCGGCTAGCCACCCAACAGGGCGACGCCGTCCGGTTTCAGAAACACTTGGAAAAAGTCTCGACCCTGGATCCCGAAAACCGCCGCGCGCTCCTCAACCGGGAAATCCTGCGCATGGTCGCAGGCACGCCGGAGGAATCGGCCCGCGGGCGCCGCAATGTGGAAACCATGATGTGGGATCCCGACCTGCGGAGCCCCGCCCTGCACGCTCTCGCCACCCGCGCGGTGGAAAACGGGGATTTCGCGGAAGCGTTTCTTTACGCTACCTGGCTGCGGGATGAGCCCGACCTGCGTTTTGACGACCGCCTGCTGATTTTGAACATCCTGCGGCAAGCCCCCGGAGGCGGGTGGCGGGACTTTCTGGAAGACACCCAACGAAACTACGGGCGGAACCCGCTCTCCGCGGTGGTACTGGCAGGCTGGCTGATCGATCACGGCTTCGCCCGCGAGACGGCCGATTGGCTGAGCGAATTGCTCCGGCGCGAAGATCCCTGGCCGGCTTTGTACCACCCGCGCGCGCGGGCGCTCGCCCGCTTGGAGGAATGGTCCCGCCTGGAAGAAATCCTGCGGGGGGAAAACTGGCAGCAGAATGAATTTCTCCGCTACGCCTTCATGGCGCTCACCCAGGAAAACATGAACCGCCCGGGGGGAGCCGCCGATTCCTGGCAGCAAGCCCAACTCTTTGCCCGCTCCCAACCCGACGCCCTGCTCAACCTCGCCCGCGCGGCCGGCGGCTGGGGCTGGGATCAGCGCGCGGCCGAGGTGTATTGGCGGTATTTGGAACGCAACCCTCCCGACGACCATGTGTTCAACGCCCTTTTCAGCATTCACCTCCGGCTGGGTGATTCCGATTCGATTCTGCGCCTGGCGGAAAAACGGCTCACCCATCGTCCGGAAGATCCGCTGGCCGCCAACGCCTCCGCCATGCTCCGCCTGCTGCGGGACACCGATGTGGAGGCGGCGGCTCTCCTCGCCCGGCAAAACCTTGAGGCCCACCCCCGCAGTCCGATGATGATCACCACCCTGGCCCTCGCCCACTACCGGAAGGGCGACGCGCGCGAAGCCCTCCGCCTGCAGGAAACCTTAACGGAAGAGAGCCTCCGCGGCGGCAACATCCCTCTTTATCACGCGCTTTTCCTGCAAGCCACCGGCCAAAACGGCAAAGCCCGTGCGGTTCTCGACGGCTGGCAAGGCCACAATCTCCTGCCGGAGGAAAAAGAAATCCGGGAAACCCTGACCCGGGAAATCGCCCGTTTCGCGGCCGCCCGTTCCTGAGAACCACCTCCCGCGCGCTTGGCAAAGCCGGCACTGCGATCACGGCGCGTTCCCCTTGATCAGAAAAGTTCCGGCTCGGGTTCGGGTGCCCCGCTTTTGGATTTGGTGATCTTCAGCACGGGATGCTGGGTTCCCCGGTTCCCCTGGGCGCCGCGGCTTTTCACAGCCAGGCCAGCCATGTTGAAATCAAACACTTTTTTGCGGGCACGGGCGGTGGAGCGGAGCGTGACGGTCAAATTGTCGGCGCTTTCATCGGGGGAGATTTTGAAATAAAGGACCTGTGATCCGGGGGTTCCTTTGGTTAAATCATATGCCTTGTCCCGGGTGACGCCGCCGATGCGAAACCGCTTGGCCATGGCGGCTCCGTTTTTGCCGTCGCGGTAAATCAGATTGTAAACGGAGGTGTCATCCTTCCTGAAAACCGCGATGTGCACGGGATTTTTTCCCACAAAGGCTTTTTCCGCCACGCGGCTGACGGTCATGGTGCCGTCCGGCAAAAACACGATGACGTCATCGAGCATGGAGCATTTGTCCACCACCTCGTCTTTTTTCATGGTGTAGCCGGCGAAGCCGTCGGCGCGGTTGACGTAAAGGGTTTCGTTAACCAACACGACTTCCGAGGCGACGATGCGGCCAAACACGGCGGCGCGGGTTTTCCGTTCGCGTCCTTTTCCGTAGAGTTCCTTCAGCCGTTCGTAGTAGGCGACGGCGTAATCGGTGAGCTGGCGCAGGTTTTTGCGCACTTCCTTGATGTCCTTCTCCAACTCCTTGATCGATTTGTCGGCTTTGAAGGAGTCGTATTTGGAGATCCGCTTGATCTTGATCTCCGTCAGCGCGAGGATGTCCTCCGTGGTCACCGCCCGCTTCAGCCCCTCCAGGAACGGCTCCAAGCCAATCCGGATTTCCTCAATCACGGCCTCAAACGTCGTGCATTCCTCGATACGGCGGTAGATGCGGTTTTCGATGAAAATCTTTTCCAGGGAGAAGAAATGCCACTTCTCCTCCAACTCGCCCAAGGCGATTTCGAGTTCCCGTTTCAGCAGCGTTTTGGTTTGACCGGTCGCGTGGCGCAGCAGGTCGTTGGCACTGAGGAAACGCGGCTTGCCGTTGTGAATGACGCAGGCGTTGGGCGAGATGGAGAGTTCGCAATCGGTGAACGCGTAGAGCGCCTCAATGGTTTGGTCGGGATCCGAACCGGACGGGAGGTGGACGACGATTTCAACGGAGTCCGACGTGTTGTCCTCGACCTTTTGGATTTTGATCTTCCCCTTGTCGTTGGCGGCGAGGATGGATTCGATCAAGCCCCCGGTGGTGGTCCCGAACGGCAGGGCGGTGATGGCGAGCGTCAGCTTGGTCCGCTTTTCGATATCGGCCCGCACCTTGATTTTGCCGCCCCGCAGGCCGCCGTTGTAGTTGGAAAAATCGGCGCTGCCGCCGGTCGGAAAATCGGGCAACAGATCGAATTCCTCCCCGCGCAGGCAGGCGACGGAGGCCTCAATCAACTCGATGAAATTGTGCGGCAAAATTTTGCAGGCCAACCCAACCGCGATCCCCTCCACGCCCTGCGCCAACAACAGGGGAAATTTCATCGGCAGGGTCACCGGTTCGCGGTTGCGCCCGTCATAGGAAGCCTGCCATTCGGTGGTTTTCGGATTGAACGCGACGTCATGGGCGAATTTTGACAGCCGCGCCTCAATGTAACGCGGCGCGGCGGCGGAATCGCCGGTCAACAAGTTGCCCCAGTTTCCCTGGGTATCGACGAGCAGATCCTTTTGGCCCAATTGCACCAGGGCATCGCCAATGGAGGCGTCCCCGTGCGGATGGTATTTCATCTAATCGCCGATGATGTTGGCCACCTTGTTGTAGCGGCCGTCGTCCATTT
>PXDN01000138.1 GCA_003566375.1 Opitutia bacterium | reverse complement strand
CGGACCTCTTTGGCCAGGGGACGGAAAATCAAATTTTGGAGTATCGAGCCGACGGTGTCGGCAGTCCTCTCGCGTTGTGGGTCGATCAGGCTTTTGAAGCGGAAGTCGCCTCCATCCGATTTGCATTCCATGACTCGGACGCTCCTGAGTTTTCCGAGCATTCCTGGATCATTCTCTACGCCGGTTCCCGTTCCACCGGCAACCGCGCCCAAGTCATCCCGTTTGGAAACGGAACCCTTGGCAACAGCGCCGCCTATCCGCAAAACGAGGTCAACGAACTCGAACTGGTCGTGAATAACAGCACCAAAGACATTCTATATCGCGAAAGTTATTTGCTGAAGGGCGGGGAAACGGATATTTGGATTAATGGGGAACTCGCCCAGGCAGGATTTTCCGCACAAAACAATCAGCGCGGCGCGGTTTCCGGATTTGAAGTCAACATCGCGGGTTCCCGTCGGCAATTGCTGCTTTTGGATGACCTGGTCTTTCAAAGCCTGACACCGGAATTCATCGAACCGGAACCGCTGATTATTTTGGAAGACGATTTCAACGGTCATTTCCCCGACTCCATTCCCGGCCAGCCATGGACGCTGGTCTTTGATGGACCCGGTGCCGGCACCATCCGGGCCCGGGCGGATACCGGGAATCTTTTCGGAAAGGGCAGCGGTAACAATTTCTTGGAGTATAAAAAAGATGGTACCACCGAGGCCATGGCACTGCGGTCCCTTGGAACCATGGAAGCCGTGGTCTCCACGTTCAGTTTTCGCTACATCGAATCGACCGATTTCGAAGATTTCACATGGTTGATCCTCTATGCGGGATCGCGCTCCACCGCCAATCGAGCCCAGGTTTTGAATTTTGGCCAGGAGGGCCATTTGGGCGGGCAGGCTGCAAGAGGCGTGGTCAACCAAGTGGACTTGGTCGTCAACAACAGTGATGAGCCGGTCACTTACCTGGATATTCACACGGTTGCGCCCGGCAGCGTGGATATTTGGGTAAACGGCCTTCTTGTTCGTGAAGATCTCTCCTCCCAAAACAACCGCCGGGGTCCCGTGACCGGTTTTGAGTTCAACACCAGCGGATCGCGCACCCAGACCCTTCTGATTGATGAAATGGTTATTCGCAACCATCCCTTTGTAACCGATTTTGTGCCTGCCGAGAATCCTTTCGCCCTCTGGCGGGCGGAACATTTCACCCCCGCTGAACTCGCGGATGAATCGGTTAGCGGTCCTTTGGCCGACGCCTCGGGTGACGGGATCGTCAACTTGGTGGCTTATGCCTTGCATCTCAACCCGCGGACAACCGCCGCCCGGTCTGCCTTGCCGCAATCGGAAATCACCC
This sequence comes from Opitutia bacterium, assembly GCA_003566375.1. GTDB lineage: Bacteria > Verrucomicrobiota > Verrucomicrobiia > Opitutales > T3Sed10-336 > T3Sed10-336. The sequence goes on along the minus strand of PXDN01000138.1, from coordinate 1,217 downwards.
CCCAAGGGCTCGCGCTGGTGTTCCGCCGGGTCAAGGCGGCTTCGGATATCCGTTACGTGGTGGAAGTCTCCGGCGATCTGATCAATTGGGATTCCGGTGAAGACGCGGTGGAGGAAATCGGGGTTATTGACGAGGGAGAGACCGAGTTGGTGACGGTGCTCGACAAATCGGGAAGCGATCCAGTCAGTCGCTTCATTCGTCTGCGATTGGAAACCCTGTGAATTTCATCCCCGTCAACGCGTCTGCGGAGAAAAGTGGAGAATTAAGCGGCGACCTTCCACCCGGCACCACATGGAGTTGCCAAGCTGCATGGTGAAACCGGCAATCGATGATAACCCGTTAGCGGACTGTTTTTCGTTATGAGCTTTCCCGATTCTTCACGAGTGCGGGGAAGGCGGGCGGCGCTTTTGCTCTTTGGCGCCGCTTTGCTGATGGAGATGACGGCACAACCCGCCGCGGCCGAAGTTCTGGTTGACGAAACCTTCAACGCCCACGCGCCCGGCGGCGCTCCCGGTGATCCATGGACTGCGGTTCACGACGGGCCGGGAATCGGCGAAATCCGGGGGCGGACGGATGTCGAAAATGTTTTCAACAAGGGACCCGGTAACGCGTTTCTTGAATATCGAAAAGACGGCACCGGCGGGGCCATGGCTTTGCGCTCTTTGGGAAGCATGGAGGCGGTCATTTCCACTTTCAGCATTCGATATCTCGAAACAACCGATTTTCAGGATTTCACTTGGTTGATCCTCTATGCCGGCTCCCGGTCCACCGGCAACCGCGCGCAAGTCATCAACTTTGGCCGGGAAGGCCATTTGGGAGAACGGGCTGAACGGGGCGAAGTCAATCAAGTCGATTTGATCGTCAACAATGGTGACGAGCCCGTTGTCTACTTTGGCATTTACACCGTCGCTCCCGGTAGCGTTGACATTTGGGTGAACGGGCGCCCCGTCCTTGGTGGTTTGTCCTCCCAAAACAACCGCCGCGGCGCGGTGACCGGATTCGAGTTCAACACCAGTGGAACGCGAACGCAGACCTTGCTGATCGACGAACTGGTCATTCGGGGCCACCCCCATGTGACCGGTTTCGAGGAAGGCAAGCGGCCGTTTGATCTTTGGCGAGCGGCTCACTTCAGCCCTGAGGAATTGGAAAACGAGTCGTTCAGCGGTCCGTTGGGAGACGCGGCGGGAGACGGTATTTCCAACCTCCTAACATACGCG